>WFTO01000141.1 GCA_015485435.1 Anaerolineae bacterium
AAATTTCAGTATGATTCAATTGCAGTGCTGAAAGCCTACGCCAGCAAATAAATTTTTTTCTGAATAGAACCAAAAATTTCTAAGATTTTCGATATAAAAGCGTTGAATGGCGAAGGAATTTTGGTAATACAAGCACGGATTATCTCGGTTGCTCAACATAATAAAAATACGATCGCTTTGGTAGAATTGGCTTTTTAGAACATGGACAGGCTTGAAAAGTGTGGGGAAACCTGTGAAAATGGCACGGAAAACTTACCATGCGGTTTACTTGACAGAATCCTTGCATCATGGTAGCTTTGAAAGCACGGCTCGCCCATGGAAGGATCACGAAGTCGCCTGAGCGATTTTTTGGTAAAACCGGTCGATTTCTTTTGGCATCTCGCGGTATTTTGATGTATTATTCGGCATCACTCGAGTGCCCGAAGATCGAGTGCGTGTCAACTAGGCGCGCTCACCTTGGTCGTACTTATTGGGAATCTATCGAATCTCTGGTGATGCAGGTTCGGCAGAGCCTCGGATTCGTAGATCAATACTTTCTCCAACCTCTCTCAACTAAGTTTCTCACTCAAAAAGGAGGAAACCCTGATGTCACGTAAGTTTCTCATCGTTTTGCTCGTGCTCCTGATCGCAGTCCTGGCTGTGGCTGCTTGTGGCGGCAAAGAAACCCCCGCCCCCACCGAAGAAGCTGCCGCCACGACTGCACCGGCAGCTACCGAGCAAACTGCTGCCCAACCCACCGAAAAGCCTGCTGCCCAGGAAGGTGAAGGCACGCTGGCTGCAGTGAAGGCTCGCGGCAAGATTATTTGCGGCGTCAATCAGGCTGTGCCCGGATTCGGCTTCCTGCAGTCTGATGGTAGCTTCGCTGGTTTCGATATTGACTTCTGCAAAGCGCTTTCTGCCGCCATTTTCGGAAACACGGATAGCGTAGAATACCGTCCCCTGAACGCAAAACAGCGCTTCACGGCATTGCAGGCCGGTGAGATCGACGTATTGATCCGCAATACCACTTGGACGCTGACCCGTGATACGGAGCTGGGCGCCAACTTCGCTCCGACCACATTCTACGATGGCCAGGGCATTATGGTGCGCAAGGATAGCGGCATCAAGACGCTTGAGGACCTGGAAGGCGCTTCCATCTGCGTCAGCTCCGGCACCACCACCGAGCTGAACCTTGCCGACCAGATGGCCTCTCGTGGCATCGATTACACCCCGGTGGTTTTCGAAACTGCGGATGAGACCACCGGTGCCTATCTGAACGGTCGCTGCGACGCCTATACCACCGACAAATCCGGCCTCGTCGCCCGCCAGTCCATGTTCCCCAATCCCGAAGAACACATGATTCTGGACGAGACCCTGTCCAAAGAACCTCTGGGCCCCGTGGTGCGCCATGGTGACGATCAGTGGTTTGACATTGTCAAGTGGATGGTCTTCGCCACCTTCCAGGCTGAGGAATCCGGTGTAACTTCACAGAATGTGGATGAGATGAAGAACGCCGAAGATCCCAACATCCGCAAGCTCTTGGGTGTGGAAGGCGACATGGGCACCAAGCTCGGTTTGGACAATGACTGGGCCTACAACATCATCAAACAGGTCGGCAACTACGCCGAGATCTACGACCGCAATCTGGGTCCCAACACCGTCTTCAACCTGCCACGCGGCATGAACGCTTCCTGGAAAGACGGCGGCCTGCTTTACTCGCCTCCGTTCCGCTAAACCGACGACAGGAACGACCATTGGGAGGGAAGGGCACGAGCTCTTCCCTCCTCAGTTTTAGCTGTTTTCGCGGGTGGGGCGCAATTCATTTTCTCTTTTTCATTGTGGCGTTCGGCAACCTGATTGCCGGTGCAATTATCTTCTAAAGCGCTCGAAAGCACGCGGCTCACCTAGCGACAGACACTGGACGTTGGCCATCGGACATTGGACTTTATCAACAGGACGGAGCTATGACTTTCAAGAAATCAGATCATGCTGCTGTGCCTTTCTGGCGGGATGAGCGTTACCTCCAGATCATCGTTCAGGTAATTGTGGTTGCGGCCGTTGCGGTTGCGGGCTATTGGCTGGTGCGCAACCTCCTGACAGGCCTCGAGGACTTGGGCATTCCTCTAAGTTTTCGATTCTTGGGTATTGAAGCCCAATTTGATATCGGCGAAACCCTGATCGACTATAGCCGAACCAGCACCTATGCCCGGGCGCTTTTGGTGGGTATCCTGAACACCATCAAGGTGTCCTTCCTGGGCATTATCTTTGCCACCATTTTCGGCGTGATCGTGGGTATTGCTCGACTTTCAAAAAACTGGCTGGTAAGCACCATCGCCGCCATCTACGTCGAGGCGCTGCGTAACATTCCTTTGCTCGTGCTTTTGGTCTTTCTTAGTATCACCGTTTTTCAGAAACTGCCATTAGTCAAAAATGCATTAACGCTGTGGGGATGGGCCTTTCTTACCAACCGTGGGATTTATATCGTCTGGCCGCAACCAGCAGGCGGTTGGGATGTATACAAGTGGTTCCTGCTGGGATCATTCATCATCGGACTGATTGTCGCCATTGTGAAGTATCGCGAAGGTCAGCGTACGGGCCGAATGCCCCTCTATTGGCTTTGGGGCTTTGTCGTATTTACAGGCCTGGCGGCAGTCGCCTGGTTGATTCTTCAACTGGTTGCCGAGCCCCCATTGTATCTCGATTTCCCCTCCCTTCAAGGACGTAATTTCAAAGGCGGGAAATCCTTGACGCCGGAATTCATGGCCCTCTTCACCGGACTGGTCATCTACACGTCCGCCTTTATCGCCGAAGTGGTTCGCGCAGGGATTCAGGCGGTGTCCAAAGGACAGCGGGAGGCGGCAACTGCATTGGGATTAACCGGCTTCCAAACCATGCGCCTGGTGATTTTCCCACAGGCCATGCGAGTCATTATCCCTCCTCTGACCAGTCAGTATCTGAACCTGACCAAGAACTCCTCCCTGGCCATTGCCGTGGGTTACCCCGATCTCTTTGCAGTGGGTAGCACCATCATCAATCAGGCCGGTCGTTCTGTGGAAATCATCTTGATTATGATGGGCGTTTATCTGACATTTAGTTTGTTAACGTCATTGTTCATGAACTGGTATAACAAACACACTCGTTTGGTGGAGCGGTAATCATGACGACTTTAACGCCATCAAAAGAAATCCTGCCGCCCCCGAGTGAACGATTCACTGTCCTGGGGTGGATGAAGAAAAACTTGTTCGGCTCCATCGGCGACACCATCCTGACGTTGGTTTCTGGCGCCTTTCTCGTCTGGATGTTCTATAACCTGATCGTTTGGATCTTTGCGAAGGCGCAATGGGCCGTGGTTACGGACAATCTGCAATTATTTATGAAGGGGCAGTATCCGGCTTTCGCTGATTGGAGGCTCTGGCTCCTGATCTGGCTGCTTGCTGTTATCTCCGGTATGGGCTGGGGAATTTTTGTCAAACGGGCCGAAATGGTGGGCTGGGTCTTGCTGGCGGTGCCGGTGGTGCTTGCCATTTGGGTGTATTCCCTGGGACGCACTTCCTGGTGGATACTGTTGATGGTGGATGTCATTGCCGTGGTATCCTATTTCCTCGGCAAGCGATATCCCCACAGATTGGCAAGGCTGACCTATCTGCTCATGTTGTTGTATATGCCACTGGTGATCCTGGTGGTGCGCGGGTTTGGAGAAGATGGTTTTATGAAATACGTCCCCACGAATTTGTGGGGCGGCTTGCTGCTCTCTTTGATGTTGGCCATCTTTGCCATTTTCTTCTCCTTTCCCATTGGTGTGTTGTTGGCCCTGGGGCGTCAATCCAAATTGCCCGCATTGAAGACGCTTAGCGTCTTGTATATTGAGCTCATCCGCGGCGTGCCCTTGATCACCCTATTGTTTATGGGGCAGCTCATGTTGCCGCTCTTTTTGCCCGACGTCAGTATCGATCGGGTCATTCGCGCTGTGGTGGCCATGATCATGTTTGCCGCCGCCTATATGGCAGAAAATGTTCGTGGTGGCCTTCAATCCATTCCACGCGGCCAATACGAGGCGGCGGACGCCATTGGCCTGAGCGGTTTCCAGAAAATGGTGTTCATCATCCTGCCTCAGGCGCTGCGCGCGGTGATCCCAGTGCTTGTGGGCCAGTTCATCGGTCTGTTCAAAGACACCTCCCTGGTTTATCTGGTTGGTTTGCTGGACCTTCTGGGAATTGCACGAGGCGTGCTGGCCAACCCCAATTACATCGGTCGCCAACTTGAGGTGTTCGCCTTTATCGCCCTTATTTACTGGGTCTTCAGCTACGGCATGTCTTATGCTTCCCGCCGGTTAGAATCCTCTCTGGGCGTTGGCGAACGTTGAGCCATCCCTTAGCAATCATCATTCCGAACGCAACCAGCGTTCATCACTTCGATATCGCGCAGTTCTTTGGTTCGCTTTACCACCGTTGTTTGAACCAACCTCTGCGTGCCAATTTTCCGTAGGAGTATCGATATGAGCACTGACACGACGTCCAAGTTGACGAAGTCCGGATATTCGATGGAAGAGGAACCCATCATCATCTGCGAGGACGTGCATAAATGGTATGGTAATTTTCACGCTTTACGCGGCATCAACATGGAGGTTCATCGGGGCGAGGTCGTGGTCATCTTCGGCCCGTCCGGTTCCGGAAAATCCACCTTTATTCGCTGCATCAATCGTCTGGAAGAGCATCAGCGAGGTCGGATTATTGTTGATGGCATTGAGCTGAGTCACGATGTGCGCAACATCGCGGCCATTCGTAAAGAGGTTGGCATGGTCTTCCAGCAATTCAACCTCTTTCCCCATCTGACGGTGCTCCAGAACATCACGCTGGGGCCCATCTATGTGCGTAAATGGGATAAAGAGAAGGCCGAAGAGATTGCCATACAATTGTTGGAACGTGTTGGCATCCCTGAACAAGCACACAAATATCCCGGTCAACTTTCCGGTGGACAGCAACAGCGTGTAGCCATCGCCCGGGCGCTTGCCATGCAGCCAAAAATCATGCTCTTCGACGAACCGACCTCCGCGCTAGATCCAGAGATGATTAAAGAGGTGTTGGAGGTCATGGAAGAGCTGGCGGATAGCGGTATGACCATGCTTGTGGTGACTCATGAGATGGGCTTTGCCCGCGCCGTTGCCGACACCATGTATTTCTTCGATCAGGGGCAGGTAGTCGAAAAGGGCACGCCCGAGCACATTTTCGAACACCCCCAGGAAGATCGCACCAAGCTCTTCCTTTCACAGATCCTGCAGCATTAAAATCGCCATGCCGAATCCTTCTCAGACTGCGCGCCGCCAGCAAGCGGCGCGCTTTTATTTGGCAATTCGAGGCGCTTTTTAGATACTTTGCATGGGCCTCGAATCGATTGTCCGTCCATCTCTCCCGCTTACACACATGAGGAAATGATGTCTTTGCCACCAATCGATTCCCTGTATTTGCAAGAGATCCTCATCGAGCTTCTTCACATACCCAGCCCAACCGGCTATACAGCCATGGCAATGAAACGGGTGCAAAAAGCCTTGAACGATATGGGGCTCCCTGCCCTGTCCACGCGCAAAGGCGCTTTGATGGTGGATTTTGCAGGGGCTAAAGAGGGCGCCATTCGCGCGATGACCGCCCATGTTGACACCCTGGGGGCGATGGTGAAAGAAATCAAGCCAAATGGTCGCTTGAAATTGACTAAAATCGGTGGGTTTGCTTGGAACACCGTGGAAGGAGAGGGGTGTCAGGTTTTCACCCAGCAAGGCGAGGTGATTTCAGGCGCAATACTATTGATCAAAGCATCCAGCCATGTTTTTGGGCAAGAAGTGAACAAAATGTCGCGCGAGGACGCGACCATGGAGGTACGATTGGATGCCCGCACCACCTCGGCCCAAGAAACCCGAGCCCTGGGCATCGAAATCGGAGATTTTGTGGCGTTTGACCCACGCGTTGTGGTCACCCCAAGTGGGTTCATTCGCTCGCGTCACCTGGACGACAAGGCCGGGGTGGCCGCAATGTTAACCGCCATCAAGGCCCTACGGGACACTGGACTCAAACCGCGCTATCGTACCCTTTTTCACTTCAGCAATTATGAGGAGGTTGGCCACGGCGCAGCCAGCGATTTCCCTGCCGACCTGACGGAGCTGGTGACGGTCGATATGGCCGCGATTGGCGAAGGCCAGGCTTCCGACGAATTCTCCGTGACGATCTGCGTGAAGGATAGTGGCGGCCCCTATCATGCTGCTATCACCACACGTCTTCGCCAGTTAGCCGCCGCCTATGAGATTCCGTACAAGATCGATATTTATCCCTACTACGGATCCGACGGCGAAGCCTACTGGCGAGCAGGCGGTGGCGCTCCCATTGCGCTTTTGGGCCCTGGGGTCGACGCCTCCCACAATTATGAACGCACCCATTTCGACTCGTTGCTGGCAACCACGAAGCTGATTCTGGCCTATTTACTCGAAGAGTAGCCATTGGGCGAGCTGCGCAACTCAATCCCGATAGAAGGGATATCGATAGAGCCCTTTTTCCAGGATGTATTGACGAACACATTCGGGAACCAGATAGCGGATACTGCTGCCATGCAAGATACGTCGTCGAATGTTATTTGATGAAATGTCGACCCCTGGCATGGGAAGCAGCGTGACCTCATGACTGATGCCGGGCAGTGCGCTTTCGAGGGGCGACCAGTCGATGTCGAAACCCGGTCGTGTGGCTGCGGCTAGGCGCGCGAGTTGACGGATGCGTTCTGGCTCGTGCCAGTTTGGAAAATCAATGACTGAATCCAACCCCATGAGAAACCAGAGATCGTCTCCAGGTTTGACCAGCGTTTGCCTTGCCAGCTCGAGCATATCGGCCGTATAGTCTGGGCCTTGACGATGGACATCGATGAGCGATATTTTGAACGCGTCATTGTCGGCGATGGCCATCTTGAGCATGTTGACGCGATCCTCTGCTTGGGCTACGACCCGCCCCTGTTTATGTGGCGGGTCGTAGCCCAAGCAGAGGATCGCGTCAACA
>WFTO01000142.1 GCA_015485435.1 Anaerolineae bacterium
CTGCCATCCCCCACCCACACGCCAAGACCCACTCGCACGCCGGAGCCCACAGAGACCCCGGAACCGACCGAAACCCCAGAGCCAACCGAAACCCCGGAACCCACAGAAACTCCTGACGACACAGAAACGCCAGAGAGTACTGAAACGCCCCATTACACCGAAACGCCTCAGCCAGCAACACCAACACAACCTCCAGTCACGCCAACGGCCAGGCCTACAGCCACGCCCAAACCTACACCTACACCTCGTTCCACAGCCACGCCCTGATTCTGGTTTATTTATTTCACCAGACGGGCGGCGAACAAAATAAACATGCCGCCCGCCACCACCCACCAACTCAATCGATCTCCGAGAATCAACACCGCCAGCGCCGCAGCAACCAGCGCCGTCACAAAGAGGATGACGCCTAGCTGTGCAGCCTGGCGGTGTTGTAATTCATGAAACCACCAGAGATTGCCCAATGCGCCGGCGCCCAGACCCAGCACTATCAAGTAACCCCAAACCATGGAAGTCCGCGGCCAAAACGCCTGCTCCCACAAGGCCAGGGGAAACAACATCACAACGCCGAAAGTGGCTCCAAGGGTCATCATTACCAATGGCGGCATTCGATCAAGCAGTTTTTTGCCATAGACCGTATACACGGCGCCGCTCAACGCCGCGCCCAGCGCCAGGACATCCCCAATTCGAGAACCAGACGCAACCAGAGGCGCTCGCATCTCAAGCCCATTGAAAGACAGTAGCATTGCGCCAATGAATCCAAGAAAAATTCCTGTCCAGATCCGCAAAGAGGAAGGCTCGCGCAAAACAATCCATGCCAGCAGAGCGATGAAGACCGGAGTTAACTCAATCAGCAAGCTGACATTGAAAGCCGATGTGCGTTGCAACGCCAGATTCTGAAATCCGTAAAGCGCGGCAATACCGCTAAAACCAACCAGACCTAGCGCCAGGGAATCGTTACGAAACGCGGGGATAATGGCTTCACGCTGGGGAGAAAATAGCAACGCCCCCCATAACGCGGGCAACGCCCATAACCACCGCCAGAATGATACCGCCATTGGTCCGATTTCATTCAACGCCATCACCGACAACACCGTCGCCGATCCCCAAAGCATGACCACAGCCACAGGCATCAGTTTGCCGAGCCGACTTCGCAATTCATTTCACCTCAATCTTGTATTGATATATAAACGCATCATGATCGGTGATGGCACGTATGAGGGCCTCGGCGTCGGGATTGGTGGGATCGACCCAATAGACATGGAGATCTTCCGGTCCTTTGCGTTCAACCACCGCAGCCAATACATATCCCCTGGCTTCGGCATAATCCCGCAATAGCTGCACCATGTCGGCCCAACGTGGCGGATGC
Source organism: Anaerolineae bacterium (assembly GCA_015485435.1). Classification (GTDB taxonomy): domain Bacteria; phylum Chloroflexota; class Anaerolineae; order J102; family J102; genus M2005. The sequence goes on from WFTO01000142.1 coordinate 1,367, forward strand.
GGATTCTTGACTTGATGATACATGATGATGGCCGGTTCCTGACGATCCAAGTAGGCAAAATCGAGTCCATGATGGGCCACATATTCATCATTTAAACCAAAGGGATCGATGGCCCGCCATCTGGAGAAATAGGGAATCCACCCTGCTTCGGTTGCCACGATGGTGTAGCCTTTCTCGGCAAAGGGAGCCAGCGCCTCACCGATGGCTTTGCGATCATCAAAAACCGTGGGATAAAAGGCGTTGGCCAGGCGATAGGCGGACTGGGCGTTGAAAACCACCAGAGCCAACGTGACTGTGAGGGCCGCAAGAGCCAACTGATGATGTTGGCCCTGCCGCCAATTGGATTCGACCAGCTTCATCGCCGCCAGCAATGCAACCAATAGCACAATCAAAGTCATGCGCTCGAGCGTCACAAAAGGTGCAAATAGCACCATGCCCATGCCAATCAACCCGATTGCATACACAAAAAAATTGCGTCGATGGCGCGGTGGAAGGGGGGTACGCGGCGCCAATAAGGATAAGGCCATCGCGGCCACAAGTAGAACCATCGGATAGACCGGGTATTGAAACCGCTTTCCCAGATTTTGAAGCTGATCAATCAGCAGATAACTCCATGGAAAGATGATGGTTGGAGCCAGAATCAACAGCCACTGGACCGCTTTACGCGTGGGAAGCAAATACAATCCCACACCAATCAACATCCATAAGGGTGCCATAAACCGAAAGAGCGCGTAGATTTCGGGGAAATAGCGCATGTGCAACCACTCCCCGGCGTTTTTCACATAAAACGTATTGGGCAGAATATATCCGAAATATTGCCAGCGCCAGACAAAATAGAGGGCGCCTGGAATCACCAACAACAGTAAGGTCGCGCGCACCAAGGATTTGCGGTCGGACCTATCTAATAGAATGACAGCCACCACCAGCGTTAACCCCGCAAATAGCACGCCCTCAGGTCGAGTCAATCCCAACAACAAGCCTGCCAGAGGCAACAAAAAAATGGACCACGTCCGAAACGCAGGATGGCGCTCCTTATCCACCAAGAAGAAAAGCATGATGGTCATTGCAAGCATCAACAAGGTAAAGAGTGGCGTGGCGAACCCAGCCCGCACATGATAGCTTAGTGGTCCGGCAGCAAAAGCCAATGTGGCAAAGAGGGCTGGCAACAAACGCTTTTGGCTGAAAAAGAACGCGGCCAGGGCCAATATCAGAACCGCCATCAGCCCGATCAACAGGTTCAAAACCCTGGCCACTTGCTCAACGGCCATCCCTGTCACACGATTGCCAGCGGCCAAGAGCACGGTCCATAAAAACTCCGTTCCTCCCTCCACCGGATCTTCGCCCACATTCCAGACGATGCCATGCCCCTCGGCCAAATTACGAGCATATCGAAAAGTGATGTAAGCGTCCTCTGAGGGCGCGAGCGGATGCCCGGCCTGGGCAATCAGAAGCGCCAAAACACCCAGCAAAATGACAATGAATAAAGCAATGGTTGATGTTTTCATAGCATGGCGATTATAAAACGACCTGGTTCAAAGTTCAAAGCCCGACCCTAACCCCAAATTCCATTCCCCAGCCTAGCTCCGTAGCAAAAGCCGCGAAGTTAATCAAGTGTCTCACGCATCACGCAAAGCATGTTTGACAAATCATAGGTTTTCATTCATGATAAAAAGGTGTGATGTGCCCCCATTGGTGGTGTTGCTTTGGTACCTGAACTTTCCCCCGTTAGCATTCCCTCACATCCTCCATGTGTGGTCCGTAGCAGGAAGGCTTTTATGTCCCCCGACAATACGATAATCGCTGTTCGTTCCCCCTATGATTCTCTGTTCGAGATCCTACGTCGTCGTCAGGGTGCTGGTTTCATCGGGCGCGCTCCATACATCGAACGCTTTCGCAAAAATCTGTCCTTCCCCATCGACGACCCACGCCGACGCTTTATTTTTGCTGTTTCCGGCGAACCGGGTGTGGGCAAAACATGGTTGATGGCCCGACTGCAACGTCTCTCCAACCTGGAATTCGGCGTTTGTGCGCTTTGGGACAGTGGAGAATCGGAGGACCCATTGGCTGTGATGGTGCATCTTGCCCATCAGCTGGCCGAAATGGGCGTAGCCATGCCCCAATTCACTCCCGCCTATCACCGCTATCTACAATATATGCGCACCCTGGCTCAGAATCTCGATCACAGCTCCGGGGTGCGCTTTTTCATTGCCAACCCGCTGATCGACGCCCCAGTTTCCTGGCAACCTCGTGGGGCTGAGTGGGGTCTGATCCC
>WFTO01000143.1 GCA_015485435.1 Anaerolineae bacterium
TGCACGATCTCGGGCACGTCAGGAGGGGATTCGCCAGAGCGAATGGCTGTGCGAATCTCATCCAACACCAAGCGAGCCTGATCGCGAACCGAATTTCGCCCATACTCCGTAAGGAGGGGCGCCAATTCGGGCTGTCGCAACAACCAATCCAAATTGGGTAAGAGGCGAAAGGGATTTTCTGACATGTCAGGAAGTATAACAAAAAATTGGTTGAAGCTGAAGAAGACTATCGGCCCGGAGTTTACTTCCGGGCCACCTCTGCTAAGCCCTGCGGGCTTTCTTCGCCCCGTAAGGGGTTTGCCCCGTGCAGCTTCGAGCGAAGCGCAAGCACAACCAGCACCCCCAAAGAAAAGGATATACGCAGCAAAAAGGCCTTCGAGGTCTGCGAGACCCCACAAGTCATTTTTGGCAACGCGTCCCCAAACTGAAACGCCGCCATTACCCAGCCGTCGCACTTTCCAGAACGGTAATTAAGATTCGAGCGAGGTTGACGAAAAGCAAAGATCACGGTATAATTGCCATGGTTAGCGGGTGTAGTTCAGTGGTAGAACGACAGCTTCCCAAGCTGTATGTCGTCGGTTCGAGTCCGATCACCCGCTCAATTCAAGCCCCAAAGCCTGTGATCAAACAACCGAGGGGCTTGATTTTCCAGGTGTCGGTTTCGTCTAAGTCGCGGCGAACCTGACGCCTTTCTATTGTCTTGGAGAGGTCGCATAGTCTGGCCGAGTGCGCGCGTCTCGAAAACGCGTAGGGTTCACCGCCCTCGAGGGTTCGAATCCCTCCCTCTCCGCCTCTTACTGGCAACGCCTTTATCTGTTCGCTCCTTACATGCATTGATATTTGGAGAGGTCGCATAGTCCGGTCTAGTGCGCGCGCCTGGAGAGCGCGTATCCCCTCTGGGGATCGTGGGTTCGAATCCCACCCTCTCCGCCAAGCAAAGAGCCCCCAAACATCACGATTGGGGGCTCTTTTGTATGGGAAAACATCGTTAACGTGGGGACCAAGCAAGCATTGGGATAGGTAGTTTACAAGCAGTCTCTATAAGGTAATCAGTTTCGCTTCAAACCGATCACCAAGCACCATGTTAATTTCTGGAAGCAGGGAAGAGGGTATAGGCTCATCCGTTTTGAGGACAATGATGGCCACCCCGCGAGGGCTCAATCTGCCCACATGCATAAAAGCGATGTTGATATCATTCTGACCAAGCAAAGTGCCCAATGCACCGATGACGCCGGGTTTATCTTGGTGCCAAGAGACTAAATAGTGTCCTTGTGGATGAAATTCAACCCAACGATCGGCAACGGCTACGATGTAAGGCTCGCCATGAAGCACGCTTCCTTTGACGCTGACGCTCTGCTCGCCCGAGCGAACAGAAAGGGTGATCATGTTTTCGTAGCGCTCATGGTGATGTCGTTGTCGATATTCGGAAACGATGATACCGCGACGGCGGGCGATGATGTCTGCATTCACCACATTGACGCGTTCTTCCACCACGGTTGCTAACAAGCCACGTAGCGCCGCAGCTTGCAAAATTTTGATGTTATATTCAGCCAAAGGCCCATGAACGGTAAGCTCCATGCGCTCCACCTGCATGGGTTGAAATTGTGTTAAAAACCGCCCCATTTTTTCAACCAACTGAATAAACGGGCTGATAAATTCAATATCTGTGCTGGGGATCAGTGGCGCATTGATGGCATATCGCGCTGGCCGATCATGAAGGACATCGATGACCTGCGTAGCGGCATCAAGCGCCACCTGGTATTGCGCCTCGGTGGTTGACCCCCCGATATGCGGCGTCAAAACAACGTTAGGGTGAGAACGAAGCGGAGACTCTTTTGGCAGAGGTTCTTGCGAGAACACATCCAGGGCGGCACCCGCTAATTGACCGCTGGCAAGGGCGGTAATCAAAGCCTGCTCATCGATCACACCACCACGCGAGGTATTGATTAACCTAGCTCCCGTTTTCATTTTTGCCAGGACTTCGTCATTGACAAAATGACGCGTTTGTTCATTCAATGGTAAATGCAACGATATAAAATCACTCTGCGCCAGAAGATCATCCAGAGGCACCAGCTCCGCGCCCATGTGATGGGCATATTCAGGAGACACATATGGGTCAAACGCCAACACCTTCATTCCCAATCCTACGGCGCGACGACACACATGGCCAGCCACGCGTCCCAGCCCGATTAACCCCAGCGTTTTGTTGGCGACTTCCACTCCCATGAAGGCTTTGCGATCCCATAACCCTTGCGTCATCGATAGATGCGCAGCGGCGACATTGCGGGCAAGCGCAAACAGGAGCGCAATGGTATGTTCTGCGGCGGCAGCCACATTTCCTGTGGGGGCATTCGCGACAATAATACCAGCTTCTGTGGCCGCCGCCACATCGATATTGTCGACGCCTACGCCTGCGCGGGCGATCACTTTCAAGTTCTTCGCCGCTCGAATAACATCCGCTGTGACTTTGGTGCCGCTGCGAATAATTAAAGCGTCATAACCGGCAATGATGGCGAGAAGGCGATCCTGACTTAGGCCGGTCTGCATATCGACATGAAGTCCAGCCTGCTGCAACAACTTCACCCCGGCCTCAGCCAAGGGATCGGAGATAAGTACTTTGTGTGTCATGGGTAACAAAAACCGATGTTCTAGGATGTACTTGCAATGGAAAAATAATAAAAAAGCAATAAAATCAAGAAAAGATGTTGCATGATGGTACCATCATACAGGATTGCGATTTACTTCTCAATTCGATAAATAGTGACACCTTGATTCTGAAAAACAATAGAGGCTTCACCTGACTGGACCAACAGATCAAATTTGGCCAACTGATCGGGGGTGAATAAAATCCGTTCCAACTGGCCCACGTACGCATAATCAATGTTCAGTTCATCAATAAGCTGGCGAAAACGCCCCACGTCCGTGGTCTGCCAGAATTCACGTGAGAGCTGCTCGCGTTGCCCGACCTGCCATCCATAACGTTGCTCTCCCTGATGCTGGCCCAGCAGGGTGGGTAACCCCGTCATCGAAGCAACGCGTAGACCGCCAGCGCGATAATAATCAAATCCCACGCGCTGCCCGCCCACTTCATACCAGGACGCAGGCGCCTCCGCCATCACCGGCGTCCCTGTAATGTGCTCTTGTAACCAACGAATGGCCTCATAATCATAGGTCAATTGAATCATATGGCTTGCATCAGGCCAGCTGTATTGACCAACCGACATGTAAGCCATGCCATCAAGCGTTGTGCGAGGCGGCCGCGGGCCAGGAAACCGATCATTCACCCTACTTTTCGTTCCCAACACCAGGAACACCATGCCAAGGGCGAACAATGCCACCAAAGAACCCACCCAAACTCGCCGCCAAAGGCTTCGCCAAGAAGCCAGCTGGTTGAGAAGCCAAGGAATCGACGCCCCTGCCGCAATCCCCAGAATCACCCAGGCCTGGATATAAAACTTGAAAAGTGTATTCATGCGATACCACTCCCCGTGGGTTTTGCTGAAAAATCCAGGCCCACAACCACACAGAAAATCCTTCAGATAGACGATCTCCACCCCGAGCAGAATCAGTGCGCCGGTAAAAAATAGCGCCACAGTGAACTGCTCCTCAGGACTGACCCGCTGGCGAAAAAGCAGCAAAAAGGCGAGCATGACGATGGGAAGCAGCAATGCAATCACCCAATAGCCAAACCCAGCCAATATCACGGCTATGAACAAGGTCAATGCCAAAACCGCCTGCACCACAGAGATATCCCACCTGCGCGTCACCAACGCATCAAAAAGATCAAGATAGTGAGCGCTCCGATCGAAATGCCGAATCAGGCCTGAAACCCAGGCAAGTCCCAGCACGTCGCCAGGACGGCGAACCAGCATGACGATGAGGGCGCTTACCACAACAAAAACGAAAAAAGTCCATATGCGCAACCAGGCGCCAAAATCGGTTTTTGCATATGTTAAAGCGACTCCTGTATCAAAAACCGTCGTATAATGGCTATAAAATGGCAGATACAAGATATAAGAGACGACAGCAAGAAATAACACAAAAATCCCGGTGCGGACAATGCGTATTCGTTTAAACATTCGCCATTCGGCAAGCATCCAGACCAAAACCCCTACCCCCAGATACGTGGGCAAATCCCACGTATTGATGGCGCCGAGAGCCCCTAACACCAAAGGCAGCATCGCCAGAACCCCAAAAAACGATGCTGCGCCGAAAACGACGCCTCCGGTTTCCTGGTCGTTTCTCTTCGCATCGCTAAGCCTGGAACCACCTTTGCTGACCAACAACTGGTAGGCCAACGCCAGGAACAACACGGTAAAGGGAATGCCCATCATGTGGGGATGTAAATCAGCAAACAGAAACGACCAATACGGAAA
>WFTO01000144.1 GCA_015485435.1 Anaerolineae bacterium
TCAATGCACATCCTTGCTAATAGCGGAGTCGGGGAAGAAGCCACATCGGTTCGCCGAGAGGAGCCCCTGAGGGATCCAATAACTGCAGACTGAGACGATGCAACTTTCCTGTGGCCAGATCTGCCGGCAAGGCCACGGCATGTTCCCCGCGCCAGGGCAGGCCCGGCGTCCATCGACTGGTGGGATATCCAGGTCCTGCCAGATGGAATCGTCCCAGGGGGGTGCCATCCATCCTGAGCTCAAACTGATAATCGCCATCTGGTGGTGAGATGGCCTCCCAATACGTGGTCAGGTGCAAGATATCGCCGGGATTAAGGGGGGCGTCAGGTTCGTGGGCAAAGCCTTGTTTGTAGCGATTATACCCCAGCAAACGAAATGGCCCGCGTGTTTCATCGGCTGGATAGGGGATGCTAAGGATGGAAAGGGGAGGACGCTCCACTGGTAATTTCACGGTGACCTGACCCAAAAGCAGATGATCGTCCTGTGCCATCGCACCTGTGACTGGCAAGCGTTCTCCGGTTTGAGCGTCGTAGATAGCCAGGATAAGAGGATAGGAGCCTGGCGGTGTGGCCAACGGGATCGCCAATCCGTAGCCATCTGGGACGATTTCTCCGGGCGTCCAGGACGTGGTGGGGCTGGCACCACCATTGGGTTCGCTATCTACCTGCGCCACCACCTGATTGGCAGGATCGAGCAACTGGAGGGTGATTTTATAACGGACTTCCAGCGGTGCAGAGGCCAGCCAGGCCAACTGCACCTGAGCGATATCGCCGGGACGCAGAGGCTCCTGGCTATAGCCAGCCGCTTCCAGAAGGATGTTAGCCCCAAAACGCACTGGTTGGTCAAAGGGTATTAACGTTGGCGGTGAGGCAGCGCTGTAAGCTACAAACCTGAGACGCCCCACCCATGCATCCCAGGCCTTAAACGCATGAGTGCCCAGGTAATGTTCAATAAATCCTTCGGGATCTGCCTGTTCGGTCGCCCAATAGATGGCAAAAATGCGCTTCCCCTGTGCCAAGATGGCATCCAATTGTGCTTGGGTGTCCGCTTTGTCCATGGGACGTTGTGCGGGCAAGGGGTACACAGGTGCGGGACCATGGTCGTATTGGCTAAACACATCGATTTGGCCAGGAGCGACCAGAATGATGGCGTCATCGGGCCCGGCTACGGCTTGTAGATACGACGCGATGCTACGGTAATCGTCGCGGGCTACGTCGGGATTGTAATAATAGTTGTTCAGAGCGGGTAGGGCGGGCCAGGCCAAAAACAGGAAGAGCAGAGGCGTCAACACATAGGCGCGCGCTGTCGTCATATCCACCTGGTCTCGGCGCAACCCCCGCTGACGCAGCGACGGAATTCCCAAAGCATGCAACCCCAACGCCAACAGCAACAGATACGCGGGCACGGCCAGAATCAGAAATTTAAAAAAGGTGGGGGTGAAGGCCCCTGAAAGGAACATCGCTGCCAAGGGCAAGAAAAGCCAGCAAAGCGGAAGCATCCATTGCGGCAAAGAAAGCATCCGCGTCCGCCACAGACGCCACATTCCCCAACCAATAAGCGCCATGGCGATGAACGCCTCGCCCAATAACGCCAGAGGATGCAAAGGGCATGGGATGGGACCGCAAGTAAAAAGTTGGAAGGTGGCGGCCAATGCTTGCATGGCATTGAGCGTCACGGCCGGTCTCGGCCAGATGCGAAGTTGATGAATGGCAATGGGCAACCAGGGCAGAAAAGCCAACACCACCCATCCTTGCAAGACGCCCCAGTGGATGAGATAACGGACCTTCTTCTTCCACGGGTCTTGCCTCGCAATCATCCACACGAGAAAAATCACATTCAACGTGATCAGGTGAATTGGAAAGGCATAATGGGTGTATAGCCCTAAGATCGCAAAAAAGAAATAAAAGAGCGACGCCGCAACCGGAGGCCATCGCCCTGAGAAAGGAGCGTCTTCTAACCAATGCAAAAAGGCCCAGACGCTAAACACGCCAGCCAGGGCCAAAAGCTGATACATGCGCGCTTCCTGGCTGTAATAAATCAAGAACGGATTCACCGCAGCGAGGCTCGCCGCGAGCAAACCCGTGCGCTTATCCTTCAGAAGAGAGCCAACCAAAAAGACCCCAAACACGACCAGCACCCCCATGAGCGCAGAAAGGCTTCTGGCGCCGACCTCATCCAAACCAAAAAGCAATCCCCAGCCTTTTAAGAGCACATAATACCCTGGCGGATGGATATCAGCCGCCGCGGACCGGACGATGTCTGGCAACGATTTCTGCGCCAACACCACCGAATTCCCCTCGTCCGCCCAAAAGCTCTGACCATCCAACAAATAAAATCGCAGGAAAGCTGCCAGGCATAAAACCAGCAGCAGAACAAGGTAGGGAAACAGTCGCCTCATAGCCTGGTATTATGAAACTCTTTCACACTTTGCGCAAATCTTTGCCACCATCAGGGACCATGACTCAGTTTGTTGTAACATCTCACGAAGGATAAAGGGTTAAAGCCCGTTCTGAAAATAGCGTTGGCGAACGCGAAAGCTGATCTACGCAGATGAAAAAGAAAAAATCAGCACTAATAGCATGCTTACTGCGCTGAGGCGGATCACCGATCTGCCGTTGGTGGCAGTTGACGAACCCGCCGGAGCACAGATCCCGCTGGAGGCAATGGACATGAAGCCAGGTTTCAGGTGGCAAGTCGCAGGTGGCAGACCAACTTACGGCTCCCTGCTCCCTGCTCCCTGCTGCTGCTGCTGCTCTGAACGGCGCTTCTCTCCGAGGCCGGGGCGTCAAACGTAAAACGTCATGAGGTTGTGGGATGCGCAGACGTCAGCAGTGTCCACGCTTCCAGAAATCTATTGGACATTTCCCCCTCAAAGTGTACAATAATAAACTCGTCATCCATCATCCCTTACCTTGATCCCAACTGTTACTGGACTACTATGGAATTCTCAAAACTCGGACAGAAATTCACCGCCCATTCGGGCATTATGCAACTGATGGCAGACCTGGGAGACGCGCTCAGCAGTGACGAGCCTGTTCTCATGCTTGGCGGCGGCAATCCCGCCAAGATCCCTCAGGTGCAGCAGGTGTTACGCCAACGCATGTACGACATCCTCCTGGATGAGGAACGATTTGACAGCATCATCGGCGATTACGCGCCGCCTGCAGGAAATCTCGCCTTTCGCAAAGCCGTGGCCGAGCTCCTGGCGCGGGAATTTGGATGGAAATTAGGCCCCGAGAACATCGCCCTCACCAACGGTAGCCAGACTGCGTTCTTCTATCTTTTCAACCTCTTTGGCGGTGAGACTGCCAACGGCGGATTCCGGCGAATCCTCCTGCCGCTCACCCCAGAATACATCGGATACGCCGATGCCGGCGTTGCAGAGGACCTTTTCGTCTCTGCCAGGCCCAGCATCGAATATCTGGACGATGTGCTCTATAAATATCATGTGGATTTTTCAAGGCTTCACATCGGCGATGACATCGCGGCGATCTGTGTCTCGCGTCCCACGAATCCCACGGGCAATGTGCTGACAGATGAGGAAATGGCGCAACTTGCGGCGCTGGCGCGCGATCACGACATTCCGTTGATCGTGGATGGCGCTTACGGCACCCCCTTCCCAGGCATTATTTTTACTGACGCACAACCACACTGGGATGAACAAATCGTATTGCTGTTGAGTCTGTCGAAATTAGGCATGCCTGGCGCTCGCACCGGCATCGTCATTGCTAACGAAACCATCATTCATGCCATCACCAGCATGAATGCCATCGCCAGCCTGGCGCCAGGGAATATTGGCGCGGGCATCGCCCTCGACATGGCCCGCTCGGGCGAGCTCATTCGTCTGGGGCAGGAAGTCGTGAAGCCTTACTATCGGACCAAGGCCGACAATGCCCTGCGATGGTTCGCTGAGGCCATGGGCTCGACGCCATACCGCATCCATAAACCCGAAGGCGCGTTCTTCCTCTGGGTATGGTTCCCCGAAATCCCCATCAGCAGCGCCGAACTTTACACGCGTCTCAAAGAACGAGGCGTGGTCATCGTGCCAGGGCATTACTTCTTCCCCGGCCTGAAGGAGGATTGGCCCCATCGTTACGAATGCATACGCGTTAGCTACGCCCAAGAGGACGCCGTGGTGAGGAAGGGCATCGGCATCATTGCAGAGGTCGTACGTCAAGCTTATGGGTAATACGCGCCCAGACCAACCGCCCGCCAGAATCCGTCCCACCCCGCAACAAAAAGCGTGGATGGTTCGGCTGCGCCCTGCATTGTCTCAATTCTTTCCAGAGGCAACGGGCGCGCTTGATTTGCGGCCATCAGGCCCTCCAGACCTTCGTAGCTATTCGCGACTCTTTCCCTTCACTATTCTATTGGATGGCCTTCCCTACGCCGAGATCATCGTTAAAGTTCCGCAGGGGCGTAAGGCTGGGGATGTCAACCGCACATTCAGAGCGTACAAACTGCTTGCCAAGGCCTTTACCAAAGAGCCAGACCTCCACGCGCCGGAAGCGCTAGGAATATGGGAGGACCCCCCAGCGCTGATCATGAAACGATCACCCGGTGATCCCCTTTACATACGTCTGAAGGAATGCCGGAATTGGTCGATTGACACCGGGTGCCAGCTTGCGCAGCATTTTGTAAAACAGGCAGGCCGTTGGCTTGGACGTCTCCATTCGCTGGAGCCGCCCCCCTGGGCCGCCCCCGCGCCAGATCCGCTGGAACAAATGCCCCATCTTCTGGAGCGACTTCGACCCCATGGCATCGATCCCTATGAAGAAAAACGCATTCGCGAACAGATTCAGACGCTCTCCCATCGCAGCGTCGACAATCCTACGCCCCTGCATGGGGACTTCACCCTTCGCAATGTTTTATGTCACCTTCCTCAACATGTCACCCTACTCGACACCGAACTCGCCCATCAGGGTGACCCTGCCCGAGATATTGGCTGGTTCCTGGCCGCGCTTCACATGATCGATAAATGGCAAATCTTGGGGGGAGATATGGTCTACACCCGCGCGGTCATCCGACAGACATCGGCGCGATTTCTACAAGGATATGCCTCTATCAGGTCGTTGCCGCCAACCAACGCCATTCGGGCCTATGCCTCATTGCGCCTGCTGGAACGATGGGGGGATTTTGTGGAACGGGAGCGGAGCCGAAATATCGCTGGCTACCGCATTCTGATCATCCGTCGCATCAATCAACATTTCATTCGATCTCTGACCGAAATCGCCCGTGAAAGCCTCTCTGGCGGTGGATTTGACGAATCTTCTAAAATGCCTTAAGATACCATCCTGTCTTCTTAGATTCTTTCTGCAAAAAACTGAATCACATTAAAATCTTTTGAATGGATGGTCTCAATGGCGTCTCAACACAAACTGGACAAAATCGATCTCAAAATTTTGGATATCCTACAACGAGAAGGGCGCATCAGCAATGCTGAACTTGCTCGACGCATTGCGCTTTCACAACCAGCCACCCATGCTCGACTCAAGCGTTTGGAACAAAGCGGGGTGATTCGTTCCTATTTGGCCGTGTTAGACAGAGAAAAATTGGGTTTTGAAATGTTGTGTTTTGTGCATGTTATTCTTGAAAAACATCAGCCCGATTGGGTGAAAACCTTTCACACCAATGTCATGAACATGCCGGAAGTGGTGGAGTGCTATCACGTGACCGGTGAGTTCGACTATCTTTTGAAGGTCGTCATGCGGCATCGCAGGGAGCTTGAGGATTTTCTAGTGGAGAAACTTTCTCACATTCCGGGAGTTGGGCGCGTACACACCAGTGTGGTCTTGCGCGAGGTAAAAGAAACCAGCGCATTGCCTTTGCTGGACGGCATCGAAGAAGAGAAAGAGGATTGAGCTGGCGGCCAAACAGGCTCTTCCAGCCCAATCCCCCGGGTTTCAGGTGGGTTATGCGCCAAACCGCTTCAATCGGTCTGCATATCCCAAGGCCCATGGGATAATTTCAGTGGCATGGAAGAGCCCCTTGGCGCCCCGCTCGCTGGCCCGCTCGCCAAAGGTGGTCACAGCATCTTGCATGACGTTAGGCCCCCAAAACAGTGTGGGCACAGGGTGATAGGAATGGGCCTTCAGCTTCGCTGGCGTGCTATGATCGCCAGTCACGATGAGGACGCTGGGATTTAGCGCCAGGATGTCTGGGATCACCGCGTCTACTGCTTCGATTTCGTGGACTTTGGCATCGAAATTGCCGTCTTCGCCGTAGCTGTCCGTTTTCTTGATATGGATGAAGAAGAAATCATAATCTTGCCACACCTCTCTGAGCGCGGCGATCTCATGATGTGGGCGATCTCCTTCGAAATCGATGACATCCATCCCCACCAGTTTGGCCACGCCTTTGTACATGGGATAGACTGCGATGGCAGCGGGATGGAGTTGAAAAATATCCTGAAACTGGGGCAAACCAGGGTCTTTGGCAATCCCGCGCAGGTTTAGGCTATTGGCGCGAGGCTCATCCGCCAGGACCTTGCGCGCCTGTTCAATCCATTTATTCACCAGGGTGGCTGTGCGTTGCCCTTCTGGCGTTCCGCTGAGGTCTTTTACGGGCAATGGCGGCTTGCCAGTGACCAGCGGGTCGGTCTCTGTTAATATCCCGCCAAGGCCTTCCCCCCGGAATACGACCACAAAGCGGTGCTCTTTCACGGGCTTCACGAACACTTCAACGCCATCTTCGGCCAGGCTGGTGTGGTTTTGTAGTTTTTCGGTCAGGCGGATGCATTCCTCGGTGGGAATACGTCCCGCGCGACGATCGATAATCAACCCTTGCTCATTAACGGTGGCGAAGTTGCCGCGAGCCGCGAGATCATTGGGCCCAAGGTCAAATCCGATTCCCAGAGCTTCTAACACCCCGCGACCGATCTCAAATTGGACAGGATCATAACTAAACAGGCTCAAGTGTGCAGGCCCTGAGCCGGGTGCGATGCCAGGACGCACCGGCATGGAGCGTCCGTTACTGCCTTCGCGAGCCAGCCGGTCGAGATGAGGAGTATGCGCGGCTTCCAATTCAGTAAGCCCGTTTGGCTTCATGGGCAGGCCGCCCAAACCATCCATGACCAACAATACAATTTTGTTGTCGTTTTTTTGTATAAGTTCCTGGTAGATGCGATGATCGGTAATGATCATGTTTTTCCTCCTGAGACAAGATTGACATGTCTCTTTTTTGTGGTTTATGTAACTACAAAGGTCAACGCTTCATAGGGCGTCATTCAAAAAAGGATCAAGGCGCGATGTGTGCAAGAGCAAATGGTTTGAAAATTTTAGAGCTATTTCATCGCCTGGCCATCTGCGTGAATTGTGACGAGCCTTGCCAATAGAAAAGGGGATGGACGACAAACCGCGACCATCCCCTAAACAGAAAATTCGGCCGCTAATTAAACGATGGCTACCTCAGTATTGGGATCGAACAAGTGCATATTCGCCATATTGACCACCAGATCGATGGGCTGGCCTGGCACGGCGCGTGTTCGTGGATCAACGCGGGCGATGAATTGCTTGCCACCGGTAAGCGCGTAGATAAAGATCTCATTCCCCATCAACTCAGAGAAATCCACCTCCGCCTGCATGGGAGCAGCATGAATATCAGGAGGCATGAACTCCTTGGAGTGAATATCCTCCGGGCGGATGCCGAAAATCAATTGTTGTCCTCGATATTTTCGGACCTGATCGGCAATGTTCTTGGGAATCTCCAAACGGAAGGAGCCGCCATCCACGTAAAGCTTCTTGGTGTCCTGCTCTTCGACCACGGTGGCATCAAAGAAGTTCATGCTAGGGCTGCCGATAAACCCGGCCACAAACACATTGGCGGGATGATTGTACAGCACCTGAGGCGCATCCACCTGCTGCAAAATGCCATCTCGCAAGACGGCGATGCGATCAGCCATGGTCATGGCTTCAACCTGATCGTGAGTCACGTAAATGAAGGTGGCGCCGAGACGTTTATGCAACCTGGTCAGGTTGGCGCGCGTTTCCACGCGAAGCTTGGCATCGAGGTTTGAGAGCGGTTCGTCCAACAGGAAGACTTTGGGGTTGCGCACAATCGCCCGGCCTAGAGCTACGCGCTGACGCTGACCGCCGGAGAGGGCTTTCGGCTTCCGATCCAGCAGATTGCTGATGCCCAACAACTCTGCCGCCTCTTTCACTTTTCTATCGATCTCCTGCTTGGGCACCTTGCGCAATTTCAGACCAAAGGCCATGTTGTTGTAGACGCTCATGTGGGGATACAGTGCATAAGATTGAAACACCATGGCGATGTCCCGATCTTTGGGAGGCACATCGTTGACGATCTTATCCTCGATCTTGATGATCCCTTCAGTGACTTCCTCCAGCCCAGCGAGCAAACGCAATGATGTGGATTTACCACAACCGGAAGGGCCAACATAAACCATAAATTCTTTGTCGTTGATGTGCAGGGTCAGGTCGTTGACGGCGACAACATCACCCCAACGTTTGGTTACATGTTCGTAATCAACACTGGCCATGAATAATCTCCTTGTTGAGAGATGGAAGACGCTATTCATCAGCAGAACTGTTCGGTCGACAGGTCAGGGCTGGACGCCAGAGGGCAGGATTACTCATCCTGAGACCCCTGTGGCCTTTGCGTCCTTAGCTGGTCTGCCTGCGGGCATTACCGCCAACACCGTCTGATGAACGCGTCCACAGATCGTTGGAAGATGCGATAGTGTCATGGGAACTTTTAACGTGGTTTTTGCTATAGGCACCTCCTTTGGTCATCAATGGATTTTAGACGTCACATCCATGACAACACGCTCCATGGTTGTAGTGACGGTGCGCAAAACAGCCATTGTTTGGCCGTCATGCGCGGCGGTAAACACTTTTTCATTATATCGAATGGAGAAGATGGGCGTCAAATCAAGCGTTGATTATCCAAAAGTTGATCTGAACGGCCATTCTGCCGATTGCAGCGCGACGACTCCAAACTTTCGAGGTTTGCGAGACCTCGAAGGTCGTTATTGAAACGCACCCACGATCAAACAACCTTTGCCCTACCGAAAGCAAATATGGTACACTTAATGAAAGCTCCCTTTCATATGCGTGATGCCCAAGGAACGTTTTGAGCCAACACCAGACCTAGGGGAGCCGGGTCATGACCTTGGCGGATGCGATAGCCCCCGATTGGCAAGGCTGAAGCCAGGCGTAGGCTCCCACCTGTATACATACAGGTTCAAAGGCACCTGGGCACACGGTATGAAGGGGGGCCAACGCACTTAAACCGATTTTTTCATACGCGCCGCTTTCAGCGGCGCTTTTTTTGTTTCAGCCTTCTCTCCGGCGATCACAGTTTCTCGTCGAAGTAACGCGCCACAGACTTCATCAGATGACTCATCCAGGTTGTCCAGAAATATACGCTTCCATTTGATCAAGCAAAAAAGCCTGATCTTCAATTACAGCCTTCACCACATCCCCAATCGAAACCACGCCTATGACCTGATCGCCCTCCACAACAGGCAAATGTCGAATATGGTATCGCGTCATCAGCCCCATACATTGCTCGATCCCCTCTTCTGGCCCGACAGTCATCACATCTCTGGTCATAATCTCCCGAACCGGCGTATGCCGAGAAGCTCTTCCCAGCAAAATAACTTTCCTGGCGTAATCTCGCTCCGAAAGAATGCCGCAGAGCTTCTCCCCCTCCATGACTAGCACCGCACCTATATCGTGCTCGGCCATCACTTCCAACGCTTTAAACACCGAATCCTGCGGAGTAACGCTCCAGACCTGATGCCCTTTGACATTGAGAATGTCTTTCACCCGCTTTTTCATCATTCACCTCCTGGTTGGGTGGGGGTTGAAAACCGATCTCAAAAGCGAAAAGAACGTCCGCCCAATTATGGATCAAGACGCCAACTTTTTCCAATCCTTCTTCGACCAGGGCGCGTTTCAATTTGGAGCGCGTCGTCAAACTGCGTCAATTTCGTCGGTGGCATTCTAAATGCTGGCCGAGAAAACTCGATCTTTTTGGCGCAGTCCTTTCCTGAGTCCCAAGTCTGAAGAGACTAACTTGGGTGGGACCACAGAAGACAGCAGAAAGGACGCCATTGGATGAACGAGTTCTCTTGACCGCTTAAGCCGATACGGTGTCATCGCAGGGGAACGGTTTGCACAATCGATTTTACTCGATTATTATTTCTAAAAGGCTCAACTTGCTTCCGGTTCCCCCATGCCAACATTTGGATGCTTCCATGCATCACCCGTAGGTTTTGATGCCAATTTGAACATGGGTTTGGGAGGACAACGTTTCCAAAAGGAGTGAAGAAACCATGCAACGACGATTCCCGAATTGGCGGGTAGGTCTTATCATCGTCTTGGCCGTTGCCGCGATGGTCTTGTTTGGATGCACAACACTCGAACCCGGTCCCGAGGAGACGTTAGAACCTCCCCCCACGGCCTCTGCAACCGCTTCGCCCATTGCAGTCACTGCCACGCCCACACCACCGCCTGTAACGCCCCTGCCGCCTAACAAAGCCAAAAATCTTTGGCAACGCATTCAAGAAGATGGCGTCATCATCGTCGGGGTTTCCTCGGGCTACCCACCTTTTAGTTATCATCAGCCTGATGGCAGCGTCGATGGATTTGATGTGGCGTTGATGAGGGAAATCGCCCAACGGTTGGGAATTGATGTAATCTTCCAGGACGCGCCCTTTCAAGAATTGCTCGACAAGGTGCAATCTGGAGAAGTGGATGCCATCATCGGTGGACTCGCCATAACGCCCGAACGATCACAGCGGGTTGACTTCACCAAGCCATACCTTACCGGCAATACCGTCCTGATTGCAAATGAGGATGCAGATATCGGGGAAATGACATCGGTGACGGATCTGGCCGCCTGGCGGATTGCGGCCGAGCTGGGCACACTTTATGGAGATTGGCTGCTACAACAGGCAGATCAAGGCCTTATTCCCACAGACAACATCAAACTCTACCCCGATCTCCACCAGGCCATCAATGCCCTCATCGCTGGAGAGGCCGATTTACTGCTGGTAGATGATTTTACAGCCTCCGACCTTGTCCGACAAACCCGGGGCAAACTGCAACTCTTAAACAAGCGGGCGAAGGTCACTCTGACGTTCCTGCCCCTAACCGATCGGCCCCTTCACAGCACGCAATGGGTGCTCAGCGCGTATGCCAATCAGGAGGGCATGTTGGTTCCCGCGCTCACAGGCGTCCAGGTGACCGCAGAAATCGATGATGCGGTCATCAAAGGCTCCGCAGGGTGCAATACCTATTCGGCTGATTTGTTGCTGAAGGAAAAGAGCATACGCATTACACCGCCGGTTATCACCCGCAAAACATGCGCCGAACCCGAAGGGATCATGGAGCAGGAAAACCAGTTCCTGACCGATCTGCGGCTTTCAGAGGCGTATAAAATCGAAGGGGACACCCTGATCTTCATGGACAAAAAGGGAGCAACCAGCCTCATTTTCCGGGCTAAGCCACTTGTCAACCTTGCCAACATCACCTGGGAGCTGTATGCCTATGGCCCTCTGCTTCAGCCTTATCCCGCACCTGACGAAGCTCCCGTTACATTGACAGTCAATGCGGATGGGACGATCTCCGGCAACGCGGGTTGCAACCCTTTCAGCGGCAAAGTGACTAGAGAAGGAGACGCAGTCCGTTTTGAACTAGGGCCATCCACGACCAAAGCCTGTGACGCCACCGCCAACAGCATGGAAACGACATTTCTCAGCGCACTAGCCAGTGTAGAGCAGGCTGAAGTTCAACAGGACCATCTTTTGCTGTACTACAATGGCGGGCTTGATGCGCTGAAGTTCCGAGCAAAACGTCAGAACCCTCTTCAATTCTCAGCCTGGCAACTTTTCACCTTTGGCGTGCCCGCCAAAAAGCGTTACCCCTTACCGACAACCCAACTCACCGCCCTGTTCGGTAAAGACGCCTTGACAGGCTCTGCAGGCTGCAATGTCTTCCGCACATCGTACTCGGTCAATGGCCAAAAACTAAAGATCAGCAAGATTGCGTTGACACGAAAATTGTGTCCAGACAACCAGGTTTCTGACCAGGAAACAGCTTATGTAAAGGCGCTGCGCAACAGCACATCCTATCGTTTCATCGGCGTCAAGACCATTGCCACCGACCTTTACCGCCAGGAATATGGGATCGCCGTTCCAAAGGGAGCGGAAGCTCTGTTGGAGCAATTGAATGACGCATTAAGGCAATTGGCCGCAGAAGATGTGATCGATCAACTTAGCCAACGGTATCTTCCTCAGCAACCCATCGCGCCCGAGGAGCCTCAACCAACCGCCACGCCAGGCTGCACCGACAAACTGAAGTGGATTGCCGACCTGACCTACGACGACAACAACATGACCAATCCGCCGGTCCTCGACCCCGGCTCACCCTTCACCAAGAAATGGCGGGTGAAAAATGTCGGAACCTGTACTTGGACCGAGGATTATTATCTAGATTTTGTGCGTGGCAATCGCCCAGGCGCCGACATGGGCGGCGTTCGCACCTATCTGCAGGGTGAAATAAAACCAGGACAAACGTATGATCTGGCCCTTGACCTGAAGGCCCCTCTTGAACCGGGAACCTATCAGGGATTTTGGCGGCTGCACAACACTCAAGGCGCGGCCTTTGCCGAACTTTGGGTGGGCATCAAGGTCGCTAAACCCAAGACACCTATTCCCACACCCACGCCCACACTCACACCAACCCCCGCTCCCATCGTCCAATTTATTGCCGACAAAACCCACATTCAAGAAGGCGCCTGCACCACCCTCTATTGGAACACGTTGGATGTCAGTCATACCTATCTGTTTGAGGAAGGAGAGGACTGGCAGGATAAAGAGGTGCCAGCCCAGGGCAACCAGGAAGTATGCCCGGCAGAGACAACCACTTACATTTTGGGCGTCGTGCTTCCCGATGACTCTCGGCAAACCACCAGTCTCACCATCACCGTCTCACGCATCCAGCCGCCCAATATCCTCACATTTTCTTCAGCCCCAACGGAGCAAGTCGTTCTCGGACAATCGGTGCAGTTGCATTGGGATATTCGGGGCGACGTTACGAAGATCACCTTATCTGCCAACGAGGTCCCGATACTTGCCAATGCGCCAGCTTTTGGCGCACTACAGCATACGCCAGAACAATTGGGGACCATCAAATATACCTTACTAGCTGAAGGCCCTGGCGGCGCTCAGCTAGCCGACCTCGTCATCAACGTCGTTGAATCTGCGCCAGAACCCACCGAAACACCAGCACCTGAGCCTACCGAAACATCAGTTCCCGAACCCACAGCCACTCCTGGTCAAGACGAACTCATTGGCCCCACCTGGGGATTGGTCTCACGCGCACAAACCAAAATGAGCCCCATCCCCACCCTGCCCGACACCCAGA
>WFTO01000145.1 GCA_015485435.1 Anaerolineae bacterium
AGTGGATGTGGGCAAGCCGCCCCGACGGGACGATGAGCGCGTGGCTGCGGTGTTGCGCGGGCAGCCTCTGCCCGTGATCCTGGCCATGAACAAGATCGATATCACGCCACCCGATCGGCTACTGGCCCACGCGGACGCGTATCGGGCGCTGATTCCCGATATCGTCGAGGATATCGCGGTGAGCGCGCTCAAGCGCCAGGGCGTGGACGCGCTGGTGGATCGCATCCGCGAGCATCTGCCCCCTGGCCCGCGCTACTATCCTCCTGATCAGGTCAGCGACATCCAGGAGCGTTTTCTCGTGGCGGAGCTCATCCGGGAGAAGGCCCTGCTCTATCTGCAGGAGGAGGTCCCCCACGCGGTGGCGGTGGATTTGCAGGATTTCGAGGAGCGGGAGAACGGCGTTATCTACATCTTCGCCCGCATCTTCGTGGAGCGAGAGTCGCAGAAAGGTATTCTCATCGGCAAGCGCGGGGCCATGATCAAGAAGATCGGGCAAGAGGCGCGTAAGGAGATCGAGGCCGTACTGGGACGGAAGGTGTTCCTCGATCTTCATGTCAAGGTCAAGCCCAAGTGGCGGCGTGATCCCGCGGAGCTGCGGCGGTTGGGATATGCCTGAGGCCAGGATGATGGCTGAGGTGGATGTGCTGGCCTATGAGCGGGAACTGTGGGCCGAGGGACGCGTCGTGGCCGGGTTGGATGAGGCGGGGCGTGGGGCGTGGGTCGGGCCCGTGGTCGCGGCCGCGGTCATCCTGCCGCCCGAGCCTGAACGCGTGCTGGACGCCCTCGCGGGCGTGGATGATTCCAAGCGTCTCTCGCCCGCGGCTCGCGAGCGGCTTTACGACCGCATCCGCGAGGTCGCAGCCACCGCGGTGGGCGTGATTCCCCCCGATGTCATCGATGCTATTGGCATTCTCAATGCCACCTATCGGGCTATGCGCGCGGCCCTCGCCGCGCTGGCACAGCAACCCGACGCGCTCCTCATCGATTACCTGCCCCGGCCCCTGGGCGATTGGCCCCAACAGCGGTTGGTGCGGGGTGAGCGGGCCTCGTTGAGCATCGCCGCGGCCTCCATCGTTGCCAAGGTGCACCGGGACCGGCTCATGGTCGAGCTAGACGCCCGCTATCCGGGTTATGGGTTCGCCCGGCACAAGGGTTATGGCACGCGGGAGCATCGGCGGGCGCTGGATGCGCTGGGCCCTTGTCCCATTCATCGACGGTCGTGGAAGCCTATCCGGCAGCTTCGGCTTCCTCTAGAGGTGTAAAAAACCCGTTGAAAACGGGTTTGGAAACGCACTTTCAGTGCGTCTTTTCACAGAATGGGCTCATCAGTCGGTGAATTTGAGGTATGGTACGTGGGACCCGGCTCGCGTAGCGCGGTTGGAAACTCCTCTGACGTAACGCCCAAGTCAGGAGGTGGGGCGTTATACTCATCCACGCGTTCCAACCAGGTGTTGGTGCGACCTTGCGCGTGGAGCTCTCGCTGGTGTTGTACATAAGCCATGGCCCGCGCCCGTTGGCTTTCACCAAAACTCACCACGCCATACCCGCGTTCCCAGGCAAAACCTTTGCCGAACGCGTGCGAGCTGGCCCCTTTCAGATGCTTGACCGCATGGGCCACAGAAAGCCGCGGTGGAATCGCTGCCACAAGATGCACATGATTGGGGAGGATGGCGATGGCGTACACGATGATACCTATTTCATGGGCCTTGCGCAACAAAAAATCCAGCAGCGCCTTCTCACGTTCGGGCGTGATGCGTTCCTCCCGATCTTTGGTCGTCCAGATAATGTGATAATACGTACGCCAGAAAGCCATCTTGCATCTCTTGAAAAGCGCATCTATGGAACCGGCTCGAACTTCATCACCCGGGCGTTGTCTGCATCCGCCACCCAGATGAAGCCATCGGGTGATGCGGCCACGCCATTGAGGTAACCGAATTCTCCCGGCCCGGCGCCATATTCCCCAAAGGCGGCCTTGGGATTGCCCTGATTATCCCAAACGAGCACGCGCCAGCCCGATGGGTCGCTTGCATAAATCAGACCTGCTTGATCCACGGCCAGGTAGGGCTTCATGAGAATATCTTGACCTTCCCACCCGGGAACAGGCCAGGCTTTCAGGAAGTTGAAATCGGGGCCAAACTTCTGAATGCGCAGATTCCAGGTGTCAGCGACATAAATATTGCCGTTACTGTCGACCGCGATGCCAACGGGCTCGTCAAAATAGCCATCCTCCACCCCGGCGCCGCCAAATTGGGTTATCGGCTGCCCATCGGGCGAAAAGACCTGAACGCGTTTATTGCCTGTATCCGTGACCAGCAGATTTCCATCCTTGGTAAAGGCAATGGCGCGTGGCCCCCAAAAGACGCCCATCTCACCCAATTGGCCTTCGGTGGAGACGAAAGCACCCCACGCAGTTACGAATTCGCCCTCGGGCGTGAATTTTTGAATCCGATGGTTCCATGTGTCGGCGACATAGATATACCCATCTGGCCCCACGGCTACATCCCATGGTTCGTTAAATTGGCCCGGTTCAGCGCCGAATTCTCCCCAGGTTAAGAGCATTTCGCCCTGTGGCGAGAACACGACGATCCGATGGTTGCCCGTATCCGCCACATAAATGCGGCCATCATTAGCCACAGCCATATTGCGAGGCGTGGTGAGCTGGCCTGGGCCGCCAACCAGCTGCACCGCCTGGTGTTCGATGTATTTATTTTCGAATGGATCTGCGCTGATTCCCTCGCCAATCAGAGATGGCAGGGTTGTCAGATTCCACACTTGCGCGGCAATGTCTTTACGGATGAACATAACGAAGTGATCCGCGGGGCTCCAATCGGCGATGGGTTGTTGGTACTTGCGATAGAGGACGATATCCCAGAAAACCTTTCGGTTCTGCGGGTCTTGAGCCCAATGCCAGAGCAATGGCAGGCCTTTGAGAATGGAGCCATCGGGTTGAGGTACGCCATCCACCAATTGTTTATACGTCTCTTTGGGCCACCAAATTTGGCGATACTCGATTCGGTAATATTTGTTTCCCAAGAACGGTTTGGCTTTGCCCTCATTCTCAATGCCTACCAGCACGACGGGCGCATCCTTGAGCGCTTCGCGCGTAATGCCAGCCCCTACATATTTTTTGTTGGGAAAATCGCGGAAATACCATTCGAACGGCCAGGTAGTCTGATCGTCATAAACAAAGGCCAGGGCATTTTCACCGACAGTGCGCCGTGAGATCTCCTTGAGGTCATTCACTACGATTTTGACATCGGGCGTGCCATGGGCATAAACCATTGGTTCGACGGGATAGTTGTAGTTGACGTAAGAGAGCAGGAACGAAGTGCGCACCCAGAACAGCGCCAGCACGCCTAGCAATCCCAATAAAACAAGCCGCAAGCCTACACCCCATCCGAGGGTTCGCATCTTACGATACAGGAACCATCCTAATCCCACAATCACAAGGATCCCAACGAGTGCGGCCATGGTTTGGCTGAGCGCTTCCAATGATTTTCCCTGGAAAGGCTTCTGTTTTCCCACTTCATAAAGGACGACGAGCCACAATGGGGCGCCAAGGAGGATCCACCAGCCTCCGCGTTTCAGAATTTGCCGCCAATCCAGAGATTTAAGTTTCCAGGCGATCCACCATCCGCCTAAAATCGACATGGGGACAGCAAAATGGGTGGTCAGCCATGGCATTTTTTCTCCGGCCCACGTATAGGCTCCCCATGTGAGAGCAGTCCACCAAACCAAATAGAGCAACCACAGCTGTCGAACCTCTATGGAAGCTGCTTCCTCGTCGGTTAAGGAAGCGTCGATGGGCTGCCGGCGGAAGAGGCGGATCACAATGCCGATGCTGGCCAAGGCGCTCAGCAGCATGGGAATGAACTCGTAAAGTGGGACGAGCATGAAATAATAAAACCAGGGCTGTCCTCCGCGCGCAACCTCCTGTTGTGATAGCCAATACCCCAACGCGCCAACCAGCCCCGTGGCCACGCCACCGCCATTGGTGAAAAACGTCGTGAAGAACAATAACATCAGACCATAATAAAGGCCTAATCCGCCAAGATAGGCGTACAAATCATCTTGCGAGGCGGCCCACCAGGTCCCCAATAGCGAAAAGATCAACCACATCACTACAAAAACAATGACGGCGATAATGGTGTCGGAAGCCATGGGGTTGTTGAAGTTAATGCTGGAAGGATTGCCCCCAAACATTTTAATAAAAAATGCAGCAAACAAGGGACCAGAAAGCGTTACCACCCAGATGGTGACGTCCAATTCTCGCCAGCCATGAATTTTTTTGCTTCCGAACCCTTTGAACATCATCCAGAACGCTGCTGCGATAAGACCTGCACCCAACAATGCCAGCGGCCAGACCACAAAGCCCAGGCTATTGCTGCGCACCACTTCACCAATGGGAGCATGGATCGCCTCGTACATGGGATAAATCAATAAAAGCCCCCCAACGGACAGGAAGCCTAAGAATGGCCATTTGTAGCCTCGTTGCACCCAATCTCCCGCCAGCAAACGCCACATCAACGTAAGCACCAAATAGCCGATAAGGATAATGACATAAATAAAGGCAACCTCTTTGGTGGTGTATAACAACCCTAGCATGGCTGCCATGCTCACAAGCAGCCGCTTTTCTCCTTTCTGAATATAGAGAAAAATCAGCAGAATAACGGCCAGTGCGAAGAAGATGGCGTAGAGATCGTGGCGGATGTAGCGACTGTGGAAAAGCAATGAGGGCGAAAACGCCAACATGACCGCACCAAGGAAAGCGCCGAGTTTGCCAAGCCAGGGACGGGCCCACCAGAGCATTGCGACGACCCCGGTGCCCAGCAACACCACCGGGAATCGGGCGGAAAAATCACTGGGGCCAAAGAGGAAGTAACTGAGCGCCGTGACATGAAACAGCAATGGCCCGTGCATGAGAGGGTCATGGCGAAAACCAATGCCGTTGTACAGGTTGTAGCTGTACGTGGTATGCAGGCTTTCATCGTGACTCATGGTGCGCGCACCAACGTCATACACGCGCATGATGAAGGCGACAAGTACCAATGCTATCCAGGCGATCTTCTCCCAATTCAAACGGAGATATAGGATGGCAGGGCTATCGAGAAGAGAGGTTTGTGGTCTGCTGTCGGAGGTTTTTGCGGTCATGGCATTTTTGCGATTGGTGGATGATAAGCGAGCGACGAAAAAATACAGGGGTGAAAAATGGCAGCTTTGGAGAAGGTTTCCTCCCGGCGTGGTCCGTCGATGAGAGGCTACATTACAGTCGCCTGCGGAACTCCGCCGGTAGCTCTTACCCCAAGAAAATTTGTCCAGAACAGGGCGGGGTCACCACTGCTGCTGGAGATGTGGCGGAGGAACGCCTTTTTGCGCCGAATGCACTAGGTCGGATGTGGCCGCAGCGGACCCTCATTCACCGGTTGCGGTGTATCGCGACGCGATCTTGGGACAGCGTTGATTCCATCGAGGCGAAAAGAGATCAATCGGGAATAGCGAGCAGCAATTTTCGCCAATATCGACGCAATGGAGCATGTTGTCGCGCATATTCTGTGGCGAGATCGCGTTCGACCTCGCGTAAGGGGCGCTGCAAGGTTTCAATGGTCGTCTCTGGTTGGCCTTCGCCCAGGATGACGCGAGGATAAGCGATGTATGGTCGGGGATGGAAAAAGGTGGGACGCAATTCACGGATGTAAGCCGCGGTGGCATTGATCTCCGCCATGGTTTGTCCGGGGAGGCCAACCATGACATAAGCGCGAACGTTGATTCCATAGGTTTTGGCTGCATGCACCACCTCTCGCAGATAACCCAGATAGGTCTTGGCGTGACGATGATCCTCGACCCGACCTATCCGCACCAGTTCGTCGGGATCGCCAGATTCTACGCCGATTTTAATAGTGGTGCAACCAGCGCGAGCGAGTTTTTTGAGGAGCGAGGGATCAAAATGTTCTGGGCGCGATTCGCATTCCCACGGAGTGTGAAATCGGTGGGCAATCAGTCCCTCGGCGATTTGTAACGCCCAGGTGCGTTGGGCCGCGAAAACTGGATCCCGCACCAGGATGCGTTTGGGGCCAAATTGTTGCTCCAGCCACACCATCTCTGCGATGACATCCTCGGCATTGCGGAGGCGCTGTGACCGCCCCTGGACGCGTACATAGGCGCAATAAGCGCAATTGTCATCGCAGCCTCTTGATCCAAACAGCGTGAGAAAGCCATAACGTTGCCAGGGAATCTCATCCCATGCCGGTCGAGGGAGTTTTGCAGGGGAACGCAGCAAGCCTGCAAAGTTATGATCGTCAGGCAGCATATCCTGCGATTTGACGCTCCCAGGATCTGGAAGGGGAGAGGACACGAGTTTGGCAAATGCCAGTTCAGGGTCCCCAACCAACACGTGGCTCGCTCCGGCCTTGAGAAGGAGATCAGCGTGGTAACGTACGCCTGTTCCAAGGGCGATCACAGGCGTTTGAGGAAAGGCGGTGCGCAAGGAGCGGATAACGGTTTGGTCAGGCGTGAGCGTGCCCCAACTGGTATACACGCCAAGAAGTTCCGGTGGGTCCTGACGTAGATGGTCTATTGTCTCATTCAACGAGAGACCCTCACCCAACGCGTCCAACATGGTTGCATCGATGCTTTGTTGTTGCAATGTTGCCAATACCACAGCCAACGTGTGGGGAGGATAAAGAAACCCCGTCGAGAGGGCTCCGAAAGATGCTGTGCCCTCGCGATTAGGGAGGGATTCAGAGAGGGCGGGGGGATTAAGCAATGTGATTTTCATCAGCGTCGATGTTGATAAAGAGGAATAATGGCCAGAACCCTAAAATTTTACCCCAACCGACGATTTATTGAAACTTGCGCCAAACCTTATGGTGGAAGAACCTTGTAAATCACAACAGGCTCTTTCCCTGATTCATCCGGGACGATCAAGAATAATTCCAATCCGGGAGGCGGGTTGTCGGGATCATCTATCAGCGAGGCGAATTGAGGGCGGAGGTTGTGGGCTTCAAAGCCATCGACTGCCCAGTATTTGACGCGATGATGCCGTGCGTAGGTCAACACTTCTTCGATGCTGGCAGCAGGCGTCGGCACCCATTCCGCGCCAGCATGATAGGCAATCGCCACATAACGGCTCATCACGACATCGCCTGGCTCAATGTAGGGAGCCAACATCTTCCCTGCTTGCAAGTGGACGGGTCTGGCTGAACCTCGCAGATAGGCGGTGTCTGCCTGGCGCGGGGTCATTACCAAAAAGAAGATCATGAGCAAGCCTAGGGGAAGCCAGCGCGCCCGTTTGCTCAAGGACGCCGCGCGTTTTGATCGATGGGCGGGATCGAGGAGATTTTGTAAGGTGGATTGCAACCATTGCCCCAGTTCGATGAGCCCATGTCCTGCCCAAATGAACAGTACGGGCACGAGTACGGCGATATAGCGTTCTTGCACAAAGAACAGGATGAAACTGAGTCCTGGAAGTAACATCGAGGCCAGGAAAAGCTCATTCCAGGCCCGTTCTCGATTCCAGGCATGGCGGAAAAGCCCGAGCGCCAAAGTAATCAACAGATACCATGGGAAGAGATGGATATTGAAAAGCAGGCTAAACAGTTTGAGCGTGTTGCCATACAAGATTTTGAGATAGGCGATGGGATCGCTCAAGATGTAATCGAGGGCTGACGCGGCGGCAATCTCCCTGCTGAAAAAGCGTACGCTTAGCCCTGTGCTATCCAATCCCCATGTCTCTATGTCGAACTGACGGAAACTGCCAAGGGCCAGCCCTTCGGCTGTGGCAAAGTTGGCTCCAACTTTCTGGCTGATGGTCCAAACGCCCGTCGCCTCGTGTACCCGATAGAGGTAAGGAAAGATCACCAACAAAAAAACGATGCCAAGGAGCAGCGGGTATCCCAGATTGCGCAATCTAGGGGGGCGAGTCAACGCCCGCAGGCCCAAAACCAATCCCATGGCGCCCAAAAAAACCACTGCTTCGGGGCGGACATAATAAGCCAACGCGAAGAAAATCCCGGCCAGCGAAACATCCCGCATCCGAAAGCGTTGAAACGCGCGATGGGCAAACAATACCCCCGTAAACGAAAGCGCCCAGTATGGGGGCTCGGTTAGTGTGCCCCAGTATAGCGGTAATAGCGCGGTTGCTGGCGCCAGCGCAACGAGCAAGCCGGCGGCTAATGCGCTCTTTTCGCCATAAATACGACGCACCAAAAGATAAATGACCAATACCAGCCACACGCCAAACAAAATAAAGCTCCAATCACTGGCCCGTTTCATGTCGCCAGTGAGCAACGTCAGGGTGGCGTTGATAAATGGATACCCAGGTGTGTGATGATAATCCCAATGGCTGGTAAAAGAGAGATGGTATCCCTTACCCCGGAACCAATTCCGCCCCAGCCACATATAAAAGGGTTCGTCCCCCCACACGATCCGTTCCGCGCCGGCGTAGACCCAGCGTACAAGGAAAGACAACGTCGCTAAGAAAATGAGAGGGAGCCAGGATGAACGTAGGGAAGTGCGTGTGGTCATAACGTCAATTTTGAACGCAGGTGTACAGTGATATGGCCAAATTATTTTTCCTGGAGTGGGCTTGCTTTCTCGTGCGAAGCGACACCAACATCTTGTTTTGGTTCATCCGACGTTGGATGTTCGATTTGTTCCAATCGGTGGCGCAAGATCGCGATTTCTTGAGTCAGAACGCGGATTTGGTCGCTGAATTTCGAAATGACCAGTGTGAGTTGGAAGATGATGAGGAGCAAGCCGATGATGCCAAGGCCCAAAAAAAGCGCTGGCGGGTACTCGATATCCAGGAAAAAAGCTATCTGGTCTAAAGGGTTAATCAACAATGGCGTGGCCACCAGAGTCAGCGCTGCTAGCAGCCAAAGCAAGGCATATTCCTCTTTCAAACGCCGCGTTCGCATGAGGTTGATAATGGTGAACAACACAATCAACCCAATGAAGAAGAGAAGTAAACGCGCTCGCGGTGACATCGTTCGGCCTCAGATAGACGGAGGAAGTATAGCATAAGTCCTTTTTTTCGTGTATTTTTGCTATTCCGTCATGAAAAGCATCCGCTTCGGCGAGGCGTCTTTGGGCAGGTCAGGGATCTTTTATTGTGCCCCCTCTTTTGGAGACTGTATCAGTTTAGTCGGTAAATGTCGTAAGCCGAGTGCGTGCGCGGCCGCAATCGCCGACTCAAGTCGGGCTCTTTGGGCCTGCGGCCAGGGGACGGCGAAGGCCGTCCCCTTCTGTCAGCTGAGCGGTCGCCGGAGGGCGACCGTTGGCGCGAAGCGCCTGAAGAGTCCGAGTTCACTCGGCAATACGCAGCCGGACGCGATGCTCATGCTATTGCCTGATGGTTTTGTCCAAGTTCATCACTCGGCTTGTGCTCGAAGCCCCTGTAACTAACATGGGAAACCCTCGCGCCGACTGAATTGATACAGTCCCCCTCTTTTGCGTTCGCTTGGGCATCCTCTTGGGCTGAATTATAATGTCTTTGATGGGAAACGATGCCATGGATGCTCCCGTTTAGAGCGTTTACGGGCATGGTTCCTGAACGCTGTTGTCGTGGGGGCAGAGCAGCATGCATGCTTGTTGGAATTGCCCGCTTGTTCGACGCTAAGTCATGATCGGCGCAACAGCACGCGCCGATCGTTGGCGTTCCCCTTTCTCAATATCTCGGGTTTCGCACCTGGGAGCGTTGGTTGTGAGGATGACGAGAAGACATGAACCGTCAACCGTGGTTTTTCCTCATCATCGTTGTGATTGTGGTCACCTCTGTTCATGGATGCGCTTTGTTGGCGGAGCCAACAGAGCAGCCGCCTGTTTGGGCGGCAGATACCACGGAGGCTGAATCGGTCGGGACGTTCTGTCTGAGCGAGGCGGATATCCCCCCATCCTTAGAGATTCGCAATGATGATGCGCAATGGCTGTGTGGCGATAAATCGCCCGAACCTCCACGCGAATATGATGTCGGCGTCGTGGCGGCGGGCGTGCGAGAATGTTATCCTGGTGACGAACCACCCGTAGCGGGAGACGATATTTGGGTCTCTGTCGAAGGCGATGATCGTCATCCTGGTGATGCTCCAACCCGCGCTTTGCGAACTTTTGGCGAGGCGTTGTGTCGAGCGCAACCCGGGCAGACCATCCATCTTTTACCGGGCACTTATCAGGAAGGCGTTGTGATAGGAGCCCTGGTCAACGACGATCAGGCGCCATTGACCATCCGCGGTGAGGGGAGCGATGCCGGTGACGTGGTTTTGGACGGGGGCTATTGGCGAAGTTTTGGCATCGGCTTTGTGGAAACCAGCAATGTGCTCGTTGAGAACCTCACGGTGCAACATTACACCGATGCTGGCATCTACGCATTGAGCAGCGAGGGGGTTCATATCAAAGACGTGGTTGCTTTCGAAAATGGCCGTTGCAGTGTTGATCCCGATGCAGAGGGTGAAGGGTTTGGTGTGAATCTTGTGGGCGTTAAGGGGATGCTTGTGGAAGGGAGTCGTTTTGAACATAACGGTCCCCTCTTGGCCCCGATGCTTTGCGGTGAAGTTTTAGGAACCGGCATCAATACGTTTGAAGCTTCGGGGATCATCCGCAACAATGAGATCGTTCGGACGCGCGGAGGTGGAACGCTTGTGGAGAAGAGCGTTGGGCCGGTTCGGGTAGAGGGCAATCTGGTGACTCGGAATTTCTTTCTTGCCGTGGATAATTATTGGGATGCGGGCATCTGGATTGATGAAAGTGTGGATGTGCTTGTTCGCCAGAATCAATTCATTGCGAATTGGGGTGGGGCTGGTGTGATGGTCAGTGATGAAGAGCGGGCATATCCTGCTGCTTCGAAACAGATTACCATTACCGACAATGTGTTGACGGATAATTTTGCCGGGGTGTTGGTTTGGGGGTTTGGCGAATGTCCGCCGCCGGACGATGTGATCACCAACTGGTCGCGTCTGACGGTAGAAAATGAGTTTTCGCGGAATACCTTCAATGGTCAACCCCGTCCTGTTTGGTGCGATCCCGATTTTGTGGGAGGTGATGTCCCCGCCCCACGCGATTCCCAAGAACGCCTTTACACCCCGCTCGTGTTTCGAAAATAGGGAATATGCGAGGGGCTCGGGAGCAGGGTGAGGAGGCCCGTGGAGGCCCAAAGTCAGCGCATGGCGCATGTTTCGCTGCTCGGGTGGGGCCATGCGCGCCGATGACGTATGGGATTGGACGCTGGGGATGGTTCTCCATTACAATAGCTTTGCCTGTGCAGCGCTCGTCAATGCTTGGGCGAACGATGGTGCTGCACCTGCTCTAGACCATGTCCATTCATCGATGTCATACGCATGAGTAAACGCGCTCGCTCCATACTCCAGGGTTTGATTGTCCTCGCCATTCTGTTTTTCTGGGGGATGGCCATCGCTCAAAATTGGCAGGAGTTCATCACATCTCCCTGGGCGTTTTCCTGGCCCTATTTTGTTTTGGCGTTGGTGGCGGCCTCATTGGAGATCGTGGTTGCCCTGACTATCTGGTGGCGAGCGTTGGCGTTGACCGGGGTGCGCATCCCCTGGTTTCTGGGCATGGAGTTGTTCTTTCAGGCGCAGATTGCCCGTTATCTGCCCGGAGGCGTGTGGGATTTGGTCGGGCGTTTTGTGTTGGGAGGACAGGCAGGGGTGGGAAAACGGGCCATGGCCGCCAGTATGGGGCTGGAAATGGGGCTTCAGGTGTTGAGTGGATCGTTATTCCTATTGGCGGCGTTGATGTTACGGGCCCAGTTCGCGGTTCAAACTTACCTGCTTCTGGGCGTGGTGGTGTTTTTGGGCGCTTTGGTTTTTCTGTCGCCTCCCCTCTTTTCGTTTTTCGTGAACCGCGGTCTGAAGCTTCTGAAAAAGCCACCCCTGGAGCTGACATTGACCTATCAAGACCTTTTTGGACTATTCCTTTTGCGCGTGGCCGGGCATGGGTTGATGGGGCTAGGCTTTTATTTCACCGTGCAAGGGCTCACCTCCGTCATCCTCGCCGATGGGCCCTTGTTGATCACCGCATTCGTAGGCGCCTGGCTGATTGGTTACCTGGCCATTGTTTTTCCCATGGGGGTTGGCGTGCGAGAAGGGGTCCTGGTGTTGCTGACCACCGGTCTGTTGCCCTTTAGCGTGGCAACCGCGGCCGTGGTCGGTTACCGCGTGATTATCGCTTTGCGGGACCTGTTGGCTGCGGGGATAGGCGTGATTTTAGCCAGGCGATCATAACGCGCCATACATGGCCAGCACCGAGCGGGTCACAGCGTCCCAGGAGAATCGTTCATGCGCAACACGATAGCCTGCATGGCCGTAAGCTCTGGCCAATGCGGGGTCCTGGAAAAGTTGACGGATGGCTGCCGCCAGGGCTTCGGGGTCTTTTTGGGGCACCAACAGTCCCGTTTGCCCATGGACGACGATGTCTGGAATCCCGCCGACATGACTGGCGACCACAGGTTTGCAATAGCGCATGGCCTCCAGGCTGACCATGCCCAGCATCTCTGTGTCGCCCGAGGCGTCTACGATCGCGGGCAACACGAAGACCTCGCAAGAGCGATAATAGGCGTCTAGGGCTTCATCAGACACACGGCCAGCCAGGATAACACGGTCCACCAGTCCCAATTGTTGGATTTCGGCTTCCAGTGTGGTGCGTTCTTGACCGTCACCCACAATGACCAGATGCGCTTCTTCAAGGTCCCTTAATTGCGCCATCGCTCGGATGAGGTAGAGATGCCCTTTGCGCGGAATCAATCGTCCGACCGTGAGAATACGCCCAGGGGTGGCGGGCCAGTCTTTTTCTGGGGGCAAATGAATGCCATAGGGGACAATCCTCGGGGTCCGATCGGTCATGGAGGCGAGGGCCTGGGCGGTGTAAGAGGAGATCGCCGCGTAATCATCGCAGCGGGCCACAAACCAGCGCACAAATGATTGCACACCCGGAAAACGTTGAGCCATGACCAGGTCTGCGCCATAAAATGTCGCCACCAGTCGGGCGCGGGTTGAACGTTGCGCCAAGACGCCAAAAATCCCTTGAGGGACGGGCCAGTGGACATGGATGACGTCGTAGTTGTGATGGCGTCCTAAACGCCAGGCGTACCACATGCCTGAGAGCAGATACAGAGGCAGCAGCAGGAGATAAAGGGGATTGCGGCGGATTTTTGCGGGGGCTCCATCCTCATGCGTGAGCGTTTCCCAACGGGCCGGCGCGTAACGAAAGCGATGCACCTTTGTGTTGGCAATGTCATGCGTTTTTAACCCCTTGAAAGAGGGGGCAAGCACATCGAATGTGCACCCTCGAGCCTCTAGTCTAGCCATCAGCTCCAACAGCCAAGGGGAATGGGGATCTCCCTCCCAACGTGGAAAATTCGTAGTGATGATCAGCACGCGTGTCATATGATCTCGTTTCGATGTGATGTGTCTTGCGTGTCCACTATCCTTTCCAACTTTCGTTCTAATTCGGTCAACCGATCTCCTTGCGCCACAATCAGCTCCGCCAAAAATCCAACCAAAAAGAAGAGCAGTCCAGCCAATGCAAGTCCCAGCGCCATCCAGAAAATTGGGCGTTTTTGCATGGCGTAAGCGAACCAGAGAAAGATTAAATAAGCGAAGATGATCCCCGAAACCAGTAACGACGCCAGCCCAAGTCCGCCGAAAAATCGCATGGGTTTTTGGCTGAACGTGAGTAGAAAGCGGATGACCAGCACATCCAGCA
Source organism: Anaerolineae bacterium (assembly GCA_015485435.1). Lineage (GTDB taxonomy): Bacteria > Chloroflexota > Anaerolineae > J102 > J102 > M2005. The sequence continues at coordinate 13,711 of WFTO01000145.1, forward strand.
GTGATACCGGAATGCGAGCAAAGCCATAATGGCTCCGTCCGGCCTTGCGCGGATACCATGTTGTGGCGACTTCGCCAACGCGCCACCCCTGATCCGCGGCAATATGCAGCAAAAAACGATGCCAATCCGACCTTAAAGGGGGCAGGGCTTCGATGACTTCCCGCCGGAATCCTTTGATCCAGTTGGCATCATGCACCTGCACATCGAACAGCAAGCGACTCACTGCGTTGTAAATTTTCGAGGCAAACACCTTGCCGTCGGCGCGCCCTTGCCGCCACCCAGAAATCACATCATAGCCTTCCAGCAATTTCTGGTAGAGCTTTGGAATGTCCTCATCGGGATGCGATTCCAGATCCGCAGGAAGGAAAATGATATATTGCCCGAGCGCCGCGTGAAAGCCATGTTGCAGGGCCACGGTCAGCCCCTGATTTCGACGATGGCGGATCAGCCGCAACCAGGGGTAGGTCTCTTGCAGCGCCTCGACCCGTTTCGCCGTATCATCGATGCTGCCATCATCGACAAAAATCAGCTCGCCGGAGACTTGCAACGTCTGAAAGGCGCGTGCTGTGCGCTGCACCAGTTCTTCAACAGTGTCAGCTTCATTGTAAGCGGGGATCAGCACCGAGATGAGAGGCGTGGTCATGGCTAGATGTCTTCAGGTGGCTATTCGGGCGATGGGTTTTCCGGTTCAGCTAGCCACTGCTCCTGGCTCAAAAGGATGGTGAAGCCTAGCAAGAGCAGCGCAATAAAGATGACCAGATTCCAACCCATCACCAGCAGCACAATGGACGTGGCAACGAACGCGAGCCCAGCGGCCCATCGTACGCGTATGCCCATCAGCAGCATGGGCAGCGTGACCAGCATGGCAAGCGAAAGTAGAATGGGGGCGACGGTGAGATGGAATCGGGAGGCGTAAGTGTTCAAATGTATCAGCAAATCAGCGGCGATGGTCGCGGTAGCCATGGCCCCCAGCAGTCGGATGGTGAGCGCCAGCCATCCCTGCAATGCCCGACGAAAGGCCTCGACGAGTTGGTGATAGAGCCCTTCATCGGGGTTGAGAAAGCCGGTTAAGATAAACCAGTCGCGAAGCGCAACGGCAAAATAGGGCAAGCCGAACAACAACCCCACGATCAGGGCAAAATCTTGGGGGATGATTGGCCACAGGATGATGCCAATGGCGGCCAAATAAAGGGTTTGGAAAAAGCGCCGGACCTGGGTTGAAGGGGGTTGTGAGGTGGACTTTCGTTTTCGTTGGAGCCAACTCCCAGTAAACAATTCCAGGTAATCCATGATGCCGATGGCCAGGAACCAGGGGGCCAGTTTTCCCAAATGAATGGCCACCGCCGTCCCCACCAACAAACCTAGCGCCCGGAATTCCCGTCGGAGGTGGAGGTCGCCAATCAGTGGCTGATGACGAGCGCGGATGCGATCGCTACCTATATCCGCGATCAACCCCAGGATCATCAAGGCTGCTGGAAGCCAATCGAGCCCATGAGGCGTCGCTGGCAGCATGAGAAACCCGGCGGCCAGGGCGAAGAAGAGCCCCATGCAGAGCGTCCATATCGTCTCCAGAGGAAGACTTCGAACAAGCGTTGATTCATCGGGCGCATGCATCAGAGGAAGGGTTTGTTTAAAGATGCGCAGTTCATAAAATAATCCCAACGCAGCAATAAGCAACCACCCACCAAGTTCCTGTTGTGGCCACTGGGTGAGCAACCATCGATACATAGCCATCAGGCTGAGGGCTGCCGCCGCCAGGCACACAAGCCAGATGCGGTTGAGCCGTTTGCGGGCGGCTGTACGTTGAGCTAGCAGGGCGTCTGAATCGGGTGAGGGCATAAATGGCTGGCAGGTGGCGTATCGGGTGGCGCCATCAGCGTTGCAAAGATGACGCCGCGGTGATGGATGGTGATGTCGTCTACTGAGGATCAGATATCAAATTTGAAGGGGTTGAAATCGGTGTTTCTATCGAAATAGTCTTCGTTTTCTTTGCGTTTCAGCCAGTTGACGATGAGATAAGTGAATGGAGTAAAAAGAACCTCAATCGAAACTTTGAAGATATAGTTGGCCACGATCAGACTAAGCGCAATGGCCCATGGAAACACGCCCAAAAGGGTGGCAATAAGAACGAACATGACTGTGTCCACGCCCTCGCCAACCAGCGTAGAACCGATGGTGCGGGTCCAGAGCCAGCGTCCCTCGGTAAGCACTTTCATTTTGGCGAGGACGAAGGAATTGCTAAATTCTCCCATCCAATAAGCGATGAGACTGGCCACGATGATGGCGCCAGTGCTGACGCCGCCAAGAATGGCGTTGTATGCGGATTGTCCAAAGAGCACGGGATTGTCGGGCGCAGGGAGGGAGGGGATTGCCTGAGACATGTTTTCATAGACAAACGCACCCCAGAGTGGGTCTCCTGGCAGTCGCGCCAGAAACCAAAAAGTCAATGACATCAAGGCGGCTGCGGCAAATCCTGTCCAGATTACCTTGCGACTGCGGCTGTACCCATAAACCTCGGTGAGGATGTCACCGAAAATATAAGCGAGAGGGAAGAGTAAGGTTCCCCCATCAAATGCCAGACGGAGCCCCAACATGCTTACACCTAGATCGATGAGTTTGGCGGAGCTGGCGATATTGCTTAGTAAAAGCACCGTCACGAACAATGCCATGACGATGTCGAAATAACGGTACTGGCGTGGACGCGTGGAAAGGGCTTGAGTTTGGATCATACAACAATATCAACGGATGGCGAGATGAGGATGGTGGTTGGTCCTGCGACATGAGGACAGAGTTTTCCATTATAACCATCCGGTGACCAATGCAATAATTTTTCGGATACCTAAAACGAAACGCGCCCATGGGCCCGCCGGGGGCATGGGTTC
>WFTO01000146.1 GCA_015485435.1 Anaerolineae bacterium
CGTTCCCCTGTCTGGGTCAACGCGCCAACGGCAGGTGAGGCAAACAGGCCCACAGCCAGGGTGCCCCACACACCGTTGAACCCATGAACGGCCACCGCCCCCACCGGATCATCCACTTTGAGGGTGGATTCCACAAAGCCTAACCCTAAAATCAACACCGCGCCAGCTCCCAGTCCGATGAATATGGCCCCAGGAAAAGTCACATTCGCCGTTCCTGCTGTGATGGCCACCAACCCGGCCAATGCGCCGTTGAGCGCCATTTCGGTGGATGGTCGCCCCTCTTTTGCCCAATACAAAAGCAACGCGGACAAAGAAGCTGCAGATGCGGAAAGTGTGGTTGTCAAAGCAATATAGGCATTGCCGGGGTTCAAACCATTTACCGTGCTACCTGGATTGAAGCCATACCAGCCAAACCACAGGATAAACACCCCCAGAGCCGCCAGGGTTAAGCTATGGCCGGGGATGACATTGACGGAGCCATCCCTGTTGAACTTGCCGATGCGGGGTCCTAACACCATGGCCCCCGCCAGACCTGCCCATCCACCCACACTGTGAACCACGGTTGACCCTGCAAAATCAATGAACCCTAGCTGCGCAAGCCACCCACCTCCCCACACCCAATGGCCAGAGATGGGGTAAATGAGCGCAGAGATGAATAGGGTGTACACCAGATATGCGGAAAACTTGAGCCGCTCTGCCACGGCGCCTGAGACAATCGTTGCAGCAGCCGCGGCGAACATGGCCTGAAAGAGGAAAAATGCCCAATCGATGGCATGTTCGGGCGTCAAGGGGATATTCGATAACATAAAGCCATTTCGACCGACCAGCCCCATGACATCCTCGCCAAACATCAACCCAAATCCAATCATGAAAAAGAGTAGAGACCCAACGACAAAATCCATTAAGTTCTTCATGAGCAGATTGGCAGCGTTTTTCGCCCGGCTAAACCCGCTTTCCACCATGGCAAAACCCGCCTGCATAAAAAAGACCAGAAAGGCCGCGACCAGGATCCAAAGCAGGGTCACAGCATCTTCAAGAGAGACATCACCAGCGCCATGAACGCTCTGCGCCCATGCAAGCTGGGGCGTAGCCAGCCAGACTACGGAGAGGAAAACAGCAAAAATGATCACATAACGACGAAGATAACGCATCGAACGACCTCCAATGATGGATGAAATAAGCACTTGAGGTCAGTATAGCAAGGGCTTGGCGCACTGTGCATTGCCCAAAGGGATCATTTTTGCCCGCAAAATCGCCCCTGCGCCTTCTCTCCTGCAAAAACAAAAACCCGAAGATTCATTTGAACCTTCGGGCAATAATACAATGGTCGTGCACCTCCCGTCGAACCGGCTACGGTCCCCGCTGCGTTCCATCGGGACGACGCAGACGGCCTCGTGACACCCGCGGGTGGCTGCTTAGGGCTGCTACCTCCCGGTCCTGACCCGGTTCGCAGGCCCGCGCCGCACGAGATCCACGCCGTGACACCGATGGTGCACACGGGCGATCGCGCCGGCCCTCGGGGAGGAGTTCGACCCCGCTATAGCGGATTGCGGGTGCAGGGCACCGCTAGCTCCCCGTCTAGCACGACCAACTTGATCTTACCCCAGGGAGCTGACTTTTGTCAATGTGTGTGGGGCATTTTTGCAATGCTTCCACACACACGTTGCCATCGCCACGCGACATGTCTATCGTCCGCGGGAGAGCGACATGGCCAACGCAACAGCGCCCAACACCCCGGCATCATCGCCAAGGGCCGCGGGCAGCAATTGCACTTCATCCACACGGTGGCGCACAAAAAACAACGGATACGCTTGTTCTCGAATCGGCGCCAAGAAGGACTCCCCCAGGCTTTCCACCAGACCTCCGCCCAGCACAAATGCTTGAGGGTCCAAAAAATTGGCAATGGAGGCAATCAACACAGCGATCGCCTCCTGGGCCTGGGCGATCGCACGTTGCGTTGCAGGATCGCCAGCCGCCAACGCTCTGCGGATGACCCCACTGGTGATGCGACGATCGCTGCGTTGAGACACGATCGCTTCAAGAATGGGACTTTCTCCCTGATTGAGAATTGAGGTGAGCTGTCTGCTGATGGCGCCGCGACTGGCAATCTTTTCAATGTCCATAGGTTGCTGGCCTGGCCAATAGAGGTAGGTATGGCCCACCTCGCCGGCGCTCCAACGGAACCCGCGACGCAATTGCCCATTCAAAATCATGGCGCCGCCAAGCCCGGTGCCAACAAACAGTCCCACCACATCACTCAGGCCTTGAGCGGCGCCAAAGACATGTTCGCCCAACAGGCCCACATTGACGTCATTATCCACATATACGGGGATGTTCAACGCCTCACTCAACGTCGGCCCCAGGTCGAACCCATCCTGCCAGCCCGGCAAATTCACCGCAGTCAACACGCGACCTGAATGAATATCCGTTGGTCCAGGGGCTCCCACGCCGACAGCGCGGATGGCCTTTGCCGTTAGCCCCGCTTTTTGCATGGCAGCCTTGGCGGTTTCCACAATACGCTCCGTGAGCCAGGAGGGTCCCAGCGGAAACGATGCATCCTTGGGAAGGGTTTTCTTTTTGGCGCGCGCCAGGATGCGTCCATCTGAAGTGGCAACTGCCGCCAAGATTTTGGTGCCGCCAATATCAATGCCCACAAAAAGAGACTGTTTCTGAGATGTCTGTGGCATGAAACACGTTTCCTTGATCGAAGAAATGTTCAGGTAAACCCGCATTGGGGTTTGTGGATGGGATGAATTCGGTCGCCCGCCCTATCAAGCGCCGTTGGAGAGCAAAAGAATGTCTTTTCCTTCCAGCTTCTGTCTGACTGCAGCTTCGATGCGGTCGAGATGACGCCGATGGGCGACAAAATCCATATTGGCCGCCTCAATGGTCAACACCGGAGAAAGGGTGAAATGCTCGATCCAGGCGTCATACAAGGCATTGAGTCGAGCCAGATAATCGGGATCAATATCTTGCTCGTACGCCCTCCCTCGCATGCGAATGCGTTCCAGCAACGTAGGCACGTCGGCTCGCAGGTAAATGACCAAATCGGGCGGGGGAAGCAAGGCGCACAGCACCTCATACAACTCCCGATAGCTACGATAATCGCGCTCGCTCATAGCGCCCTGTTCATAAAGATTTCGGGCGAACACCTCAGCATCCTCATAAACGCTACGGTCCTGAATCACCGAATTTGTGCGCTGAAGCAGTTCATAGTGATGCCGCAACCGCCGGGAGAGAAAGAAGATCTGGGAATGGAAGGCCCAGAGATGCATATTTTGGTAAAAGTCGGCGAGATAAGGATTGTCATCGACGGCTTCAAAAAATGGCTCCCATCCCAGCCTGGCGGAGAGCATGCGTGTTAACGTGGATTTGCCAACGCCGACGTTGCCAGCGATGGCGATGAACCGTTTACTCATTGTCTGTAGGACCTCAAAACGTGGAAGAAAAAGTGCCCTCACCCTCGACGATGGCTCGACCCGCAGGATGTCACGATTCGAGACGGGGATTTTGCAATGAGGCGAATCGGGCCTCAAAGTCCCGTTGCCAATTCAAGCCCATTTTTTTTACATATGCTTCTTCAAGGTCAATGCCTGTGTAATTCGCCAATTTCAGCAAATACGCCAACACATCAGCCATTTCCTCCGATAGCGTTTCCCGTCGTTCCTGGATGGCGCGTTCCAACGCCTCGCGGTGATTGCCTGTATCCGCGAGCAACCGTTCGGCGCGAATCAACGCCAGTTTGATTTCACGGCCCACCTCACCCACTTCCTCCGTGAGGCCTGCAAAGTTCATACCCAAATCATTCCCAAATCCCTTTTCCTGGTCCAAGGCCCGATGAAAACGCTGAAAATCTCCCAAGCGGCGTCGACCGCCATGCAAAATGCGTAACCCGGTGGGGGGAGCTTGCTCCTTCAATTCGGGCAATGCCTGTTGAATCTCACCCTTTTCAAGTGCGGCCCGAACCATGCCGATCACATGAGCGCGATCGTCGTCTGAGCGCACGAAATCCAGGTCATTGGTGTCGATGGTTAAAACCGGGGCCGAGACATACGTGGCAAAGAATTCTTCATAGGCCTGACGCAAACTATCGATATAATTCCAGGCCATGTTGCGTTCATAGGGGCGATCGCGCAGCGCGATTCGCTGCATCAGCACATCGGTGTTGGCGCGTAAATACACCACCAGATCGGGCGTAGGAATCTGCTCCCCCAAAATCTTATGCACCCGCTCATACATGACAAGCTCATCGTTACGCAGGTTCAGATGAGCAAAGAGGCGATCTTTATCGAACAAATAGTCGCTCACTAACCGAGAATGGGCAAGGGTTTGGGGGATGACCTTGTTTTGTTGATGATAGCGGCTAATGAGGAAGAATATCTGGGTTTGAAACGCATAGCGTTCTCGGTCAGCGTAGAAATCACTCAAAAATGGGTTCTCTTCGAAAACCTCTAATAACAACGATGCATTTAATTCATGCGCCAAAATCCGGGCCAGGGTGGTCTTCCCCACCCCAATCGCTCCCTCGATAGCAATATATTCGTTGTATGGCATGATCAGAAAAGGTCCCGTTTAATAGAGTCGGCGTCGCAACAGGGTTTGGACATCCAGATGAGTTGCTTTGATCTTATCAAAAATGTGGCGTTGGAGCAATCTTGAAGTTGGTTGTTGGCGGCTTTTTCGTGGGGATAATCATTGACTACGCGAAAGTACTCCGTTCTGTCTCACACCTGAAACCCGACTCCGCATTCATCCGTATCACATGTTAGAATGATTGCCATCAGCATTTCCGCTCCCACGCATGCACTGTCGCGCACTTCAGTCTCGTCGAGGCGATCTGTGGAACACGCCGCATCCCAACCTTCTGAACGCGAACTCTTGCAACGCGCCCAATCTGGTGATCATCGGGCATTTGCTTCCATCGTTCAGGCGTATCAACGACCGGTTTACAACCTCTGCTATCGCATGCTCGGCGATCCAGCAGAGGCGGAAGACGCCACCCAAGAAACGTTCATCCGCGCTTATACGCATCTGGATCGATATGATCCTAACCGTAAATTCATCAACTGGGTGTTCACTATTGCATCCAATCATTGTGTCGATCGTCTGCGAAAACGCAAGATGGTGTGGACTTCCTACGAGGATAACCCGTATGTGGAGCGGATGCCCACAGCGGATAACGCCAATCCTCATATCATGGCAGAACAACGTGAACGCGCCGATGAAATTCAACGATGGATCGACCAACTTCCCCCCGACTATCGCACGCCCATTGTTCTGCTTTATTGGTACAACTACTCTTACGAAGAGATCGCTGACATTATGAACCTGTCTGTGCCCGCCGTGAAATCTCGACTCCATCGGGCGCGCAAGCGTATTGCTGAGATGGTGCAACATGCTCGCTCCAATCCGTTTTCCACTTCCCCCGCCCACGGAACATGATCATGAAAGATTGCGATCGTCTTTTACAACAGCTTTCTAATTATCTGGATGGCCACAGCGATGGCATCGACCTCATCGCATTACGACGCCAGGCTGAAGCGGATGTGGATTGTCTGGCCCTGTTTGAGTCCATGTTGGAAGCCCATGCGCTTTTTTCTGCTGCCCCCATGGTCAACAGCTCCCGCGATGTCTCACAATCCGTGACCACAGTTCTTCGTCGACAACAACGACGGGAGAGACTCGCCCTTCTTTTGGTTTTGTCCCTTGGCGCACTGACGGCATTTATTCCCATTGCGCTTCTCATTTGGGCGGGGATGGCTTTCTGGATTGACCCAAACATCATGTCTCCCATGATCCACAGCGTTGTCGCCTTCCTGAGCCAGACGACAACCCTGATCATCGCCCTACTCTCAGCCATACAACATCTTCCGCCATGGGCCATCATGAGCTTGTTTACGCTCTTTTCCCTCAGTTTTTTGCTCATGGCGCTGGCATTGGCCAATCAACGTCAACCAGAATTGTTCTTCAGCCCACATCACGCCTGACACTCGACCTTTCGAGTTCTTGCGGAGGCCATTATGAATAAATTACGCCCCAAAAAACGATTGGTTCTTTTTATTCTCCTGCTCTTGCTCTCTTTGGGTGCGCTTGTTCGCCCCTCCGTCGCCGACGCGCAGGGGCCTGTTCCTGGAGATAAAGTCATCTTCGGCAGTTCGTTTGTGCTGAAAAGCGGACAGCATCTGGACGGAGATCTGGCTGTCTTTGGAGGTACGGTCACCATTGAGCAAGGCGCGTCTGTCAATGGCGATGTTTCGGTGATTGGCGGCGCTGCCACCATCAACGGCGTCATCAATGGCGATGTAGTCGCCTTAGGAGGTGTAATCCATCTTGGACGCCATGGAGTAATCAATGGTGACGCTACGGCCATAGGTGGTTTGATCGAGCGAGAACCGGGATCACGAGTTCTTGGAAATATTGTTGACACCCTGGAAAAGGAGGAGGGCATTCTGGAGATCACGCCCGTTCCCCAGGAACCAGGCTGGCGCCTGCCTCTTCATGGTGCGGTCAGTGAGCCGCTGGGATGGATAGGTCGGTCCATTCTACGAGGTCTGAGCGCCATCGCGTGGACGGCGATTCTGGCTGCATTGGGCGTCTTTCTCATCTTGCTGGCGCCCACCCCCACCGAACGCGTCGCCAGGAGCATCAAGGCCAATCCTCTCCTGGCATTTGCCGTCGGGTTTGGCGCATCTTTTACGGCTGGCATTGCGGCGCTTGTGCTGGCAATTACCATCTGTCTGTTGCCCCTGGCGATGGCCATCCTGTTGGCTCTGTTGTCAGCACTGCTTTTCGGGTGGCTGGCCCTGGGATGGCTGCTCGGGCGGGAATTGCTGAAAGCATTCAGCGCTGAAAACGCCACGCCCATCTGGGAGGTTATTGTTGGTGTCGCGGTATTGACCCTTTTATGGAAACTTCCCACGGTCTTCCCCTTTGTGGGAGGTTTAGCATCCTTCATGGTGATGTTTGTGGCCGGGAATATAGCCATGGGCGGAGTCGTGCTCACACGTTTCGGTTCTCGCGAATACCCTGCTTCCCCCACGCCCACTGTCGGCGATGCAGCCCCATCTCCTGAGCGTTCGCTCCCTGAAGCATCGACGGTTTCTACCACTGCTCACGACGTAAAGTCCGAACCACTGGTTCCTCCTCCCCCCACTGATGTCTAATTCAATACCACGGGACAGGAGAGATAGGCCCGGAGCACACCAGACCATCTCTCCTATCCCAAACTATCCTGCAACTGGCCGAATGCCATAATGGATTTTGCGCCCGCCAATGACCCGCAAAATCGTACGCGCGTCACGCCACGGGAGCCGGTCGTGGAGTTGGCGAGGCGTCAGGGGCTTGTTACCATTGCTGAGAAACACGCGAAAGACCGCTGCTGCTAAGGGCAATTCGCTTGATATGAAATTTGGATCGTCGGCGCAATGTTTCATCAGGCAGATCAACCAGGCGTCCGCGTTCTGCGTAACTTCCGCCGTGTCTGGATCGATCCAATCCACGGCTTGCGTATCTTCATCCATCGCGAACCGCTCTCGACAGACATCGCAAAGCTGTTCATAGAGATAAAAACGATAATTGCTTTCGTGGGCTCGCCACCATTCCCAATCGATGTGAAAGGGGGTGTCAAGTGTGGGACGTTTCCAAGGCATAATGGTTCTATTCCTCGCAGGATGGCATGGTGAGACAAGCGTTATAAACTCCAGAAGCCACTGCCGGTGTCCATAGCTCCCGGCATCTGCACCAATGAGGCGAAGATGGGGCCTGGCGGCAGGCGCCGCACAAGATTCACCGCGCTGTAGAGCGCCTTGACGTGAGCTGTGCCTTGAGGACTCATGCGTACGAGCTCTGGCATGATTAAGGCAACCAAATCCTCAACGGTGTACTCTTCCAGCTCGACCATTTGTCGAAGGTCTTCGATAGCTGCGGGGTCGCCGACGCTCAACAACAGTTGATCATCGACGTCGACATTGATGGCTTTCTGTTGGGTCTGAAAGACCAGTTTGCGACCTTGTACAATGGCCAACCGAACCCAATGCCGCTTCGCCCGTTGCGGTTTGAAGTCAAGCAAATATTCATTAGGCTTGCCAGTGGGCTGAAAGAGAATACGCGCGCCTATGGGCAATTTATGTTCCTTGTACCAGTTTTCCAGGCCGGCGATGTACCGACCTTCATGCACGACCCATCCTGAAAAACGACTTCCCCAACGGCCATCGACCAGGGTGATAGCGGTGACGCCCTCTCTGGCCGCTGGCAACATGCGTCGAATTGTCGAGGTTAAAGGCATGGTGCCCGCCACATAATGAGGATAAATCAGATTGAAGATGGCGGACTGCGGCGGCTCATCCGCGGCCTCGGCCTCGGGAGTCTCGCTCCATTCATCCTGAAGTTCGTATTCGACTTGCAGCAATTCCACATTCAAAACAGAACGGTCATAGGTCACGGGCTCGTATCGCAGCACCTCGGGGATGGTGACCGCGGCCTCCGGCATCAACCGACGTAGATACCAGGCGGTTTTCCCCCCCACATTCACCCGGATGAAGCGTTCATCATGCTGCAAAGCCATGTCCAAAGAAAAAGTGCGGATACTCTCGGGCATGTCCGGGTCTAGTTCAACATGTTCAAGGAGTTGCGTGGTGGTGACAGGAGCCCCTTCCATTTCGATAAGCGCTTCGGCGATATTCAAATGCCCAATGTTTACGGAGATCAACTGATCCGTGGTTAGCCAGGCGTCACCCGCTCGCACAAAATAATCCTCATGCTCAGATAAGTGAGATTCAATTTTGGGCAGCAGGACATCTCGGACCGTCTCAAAAATATCTTCCGGGGGAATCAAGTCCTCATCGAGCAGCACCTCCGTCTCTCCATCTCGGTTGAGCTTGTGCGGGGTTTGTAGGCGGGCGGCAAACGCTCGAGGTTTCTTTTCGCCCTCCAACATCACCGTAATCACATCAAATTCCCCATGCTCAGGATTGTTCCCCGGACGTATCGAGAGCACCTCTCCCTTTTTAAAATCGAACTCAGGGAAGTAAATTGCGTCGCCGACTTGATAAGCTTCCTTGGGATCATAGATCGCGGCTTTGGCCAGTTCGTTCCGCAAGAAATGTTCTTCTTGCTCAGCGTGTCGTCGAATGATGGCTAAGGCCAAGGCCTCGAGCGAAACTGGCGCGTCTGAATCGGCCAACAGATCGTAGATGAACTCGTGATCGGCTTCGTCAATGTTGTATTCGTGAATCCAATATGCGATATCTTGCGTTTTACGTCTAATCACGCAAAGAACCTCCGATGTCTGATGCGAAAAAATGCGCGAAGCATGCGTTTGTCTTAGGCTTCCAACAGATGATTATATCC
>WFTO01000147.1 GCA_015485435.1 Anaerolineae bacterium
GTCGAGCCGCGGCTTCCACCAAGGCCTGATAGTATGTGGCGGAGTCTCGCGACCATGGATGGAGGGCGCCTTCGGCCAGGCTCAAATCGGGATTGGGCACAATGAGTTCCGGATCGAATTCCATTTGTGTGCCCAGGCCCATGCAGGTTGGGCAGGCTCCGTGAGGAGAGTTAAAAGAGAACGTGCGGGGTTCGATCTCTGGCAGGCTGATGTTGCAAACGGGGCATGCCAAATGCTCGGAAAAGAGACGGTCTTTCGGGTGCTCGCGATCGGTCACATCGGAGATGATGATAACCCCGCCGCCCAAATGGAGGGCGGTCTCCACCGAATCGGCCAATCGCGCCATATCCAGGCCGTGACCGTTGGAGTCTCCATGACGGATGATCAACCGATCCACAACCGCTTCGATGGTGTGGTTTTTGTAGCGATCTAGAGCGATATCATCATTGACATCGTGGATTTCACCATCGACTCGCACGCGTACATACCCTGCTTTGCGAATCTGTTCGAAGACCTGTTTATGCTCTCCTTTGCGATCCTTAATGATGGGGGCAAGAATCAACACCCGGCTCCCTTCGGGGTAGTCGGCGACAGCATCAACGATCTGCTGGGTGGTCTGACGAGAGATGGGCAGTCCGCATTGCGGACAATGCGGCTGGCCGATGCGGGCGAAAAGGAGACGCAAATAGTCATACACTTCGGTGACCGTGCCCACGGTTGACCGGGGGTTGCGGCTGGTCCCTTTCTGATCGATGGAGATGGCTGGCGAAAGCCCCTCGATTTGGTCGACGTCCGGTTTCTCCATCAAACCCAGAAATTGACGGGCATAGGCCGACAAGGATTCGACATAACGTCGTTGCCCTTCGGCGTAAATGGTGTCGAACGCCAGGGATGATTTCCCAGAACCCGAGAGGCCCGTAATGACGACGAGTTTGTCCCGGGGAATTTCGACATCGATGTTTTTCAGGTTGTGTTCGCGTGCACCGCGAATGATGAGTTTATCGTGAGGCATAGGTGGAATCGAATGTGCCGATGACTTGAAGACTATAGTCGATAGCGGATGACATTGTGCGGATGTTTAACAACGCGTTTGATCTCTTCGGTGTCGACTTTGTCGCATTGTTCGGGAATGACGACGTAATCAAAATAGTTATCGGCATAATGCAAGGGCAGGAACAGGTATTCATAGCGGATATGGTTGGCGTTGAGCACTGCCCGTCGCAGTTCGCCTGCTTCCAGCATGTGGACATCATCACTCAGAATTACTGCGCTTCGGGAACGCAAAGAGACGCGTAGTGGCGTGAGTGGATCTGGCGGCTGAATAAACAGAATGCGGTCGGAGCGGCGCAGCTGGTTGCTGAGGAACACCAAATTGGGGTGGGCAGGCAGGTCGGACCACGATTCGATAAGGCTAGCCGGAATGCGATAAAAGCCGTTTTCACTGGGTTCCGCTTCCGGAGGGTGGGGGTAGTCTTGTTCATTGAGGGTTAAAAGGTGTTCCCGACGATTGATGAACATCACCATCCATCGTTTCCACTCGGGCCAGAGAAAATGACTGATGCCTGTGTTGTGCTGCCAGACGGAAAGTTGTTTCGAGCCTACCATGGCGGCTGTGATAACGCCCATGGTGCCGCCATGACTGACCAAGCAAATGCGTTTGCCTGCCCACGTCTCCAGGATATCTGCCAATGCGTTGAGTACGCGATTTCGAAACGCTGTGAACGCGGGGGCTTGCTCACTGGTGGGCGACCAGTCACTCCGTCCCCACCAGGGGCGCGTGGGATGATGAAGGGGCATTTCGCTGTAGAATGCGGCGAAGAATTCCTCCAGCCCGGCCATTTCGATGACTTCAAGTCCCTGTGCATGGGCTATGGCTAATGCGGTGCTGCGGGCCCGGCGCAGGGGCGAGCTGATCACAACGTCTACTGGAAACTCGCGGGCCATATAATCTCCGGCGCGTAATGCCTGGGCCCAACCCAAGGCTGTAAGGTTGGGGTCATAGGAAACGAGGTTGTTGTAAATATTGGTCATAGATTGGCCGTGGCGCACAAGAAACAATTCTGTGCCCACCAAATAGCCATAACCTCGGTCTTCCAAAGGAATGTCAGGGATTTCGTTGGGATGAAATATTGGCGCGGGCATGGTGGATTCAATGATGGGGGTGGTATGAGAGTCTGGAAATCACGCAGCAACTTAATATCTTATCGCATCCGAAGGTGAATTTCAAACTGGTTGCTGCCCAAAACAGCGTATCCCACATTTTCCCCTGGTTGTGGAGGTTTTTATCACATCGTCGCCCCTACTTAATACAGAAAAAGTCGCGGTTTGATGGCAAATGGAAGTTGATGGGAACGCTGGATGATGCCAGGAAGCTGGCGGCACATATTCTTCCCTAATAGCGAAGTCTTTTCAGAGGTGTGTGCAGGCGTTGGCGTTTGGGTCTGGAGGCTGTAGGCGTCAATCACTTTGCCAGTGCGGGTGACAAAACGAAATGTGATGCTGTCCACATCTGCATCGACCACCATCGCCCCGAAATCGCGATTGTAACGAACAACGCTTTCGGGCAGAGGCTCTGCAAATCCGTAACGGCTCTGTCCGCCCAATCCGTTGACAAAATAGGGAATGCCACCGATTTGCAGACGTTCATACGTGTGGTCATGGCCGCCGATCACCGCATCCGCGCCCCAGGCTTCAAAAGGCCATTGCATCCAGGGATTGGAGCCATGGCCAGAGCTAGAGGAATAAGGAGGATGATGAAAAACAACAATGTTCCAGGAAGAGGTGGATCGGGCCAATCGGGATTGCAACCATGTTGCTTGGACAGAGGTTTGGGTGTTGCCATCGGGTTCTTGATAGTTTGAATTCAACATAAAGAAATGGACGGGACCCCAGACGAAGTCATAATATCGTTCATTTCCCGAAGTGTTTTCAAGATCTCGACCGGGTAATGTGAAATAGGCGAGGTATTCCTGAATTCCTTGACCATCGCTGTAATCGTGGTTGCCAAGCGTAGGGAAGAAGGCATTTCTTCCAAATGCCCCTTGATTGTACGTCGCAGAAGCGCTATTTCCCCAGCTTTTACATTGCAACCATAGCGCCAGCCAGCGCAGTGTGGCGCTGCGCCAACGAACGGCGCTCTCTGAGAGAATCAGGGGCAAATAAGCTTGATCTGCGAAGGCGCCGCCATCACAATAGGCTCCTTGGCCAGCATCTGCCAGATAATCGCAAAAGAATTGGCCGATGACTTGATCATACGTGGTGCGTCCATAACGATTGTCTCCAGCTGTGATGATGAAGTCGGGACGCCAACGCATGACCTCTTCGGCGACAGCTTTTTCATAAGCGCTACCGCTGCCAAAATCCCCGATGACCGCGAAACGCACTTGATTTGAGGTCGGAGGATGTGGTGCGGGGGAGGAATGAGCATGCGCGTGCCAGGGATGCCAAACCATGAGCAAGCTCAAAGTAATCACAAACAATAGCAAGCCCGCCCACCGGGGTTTGACCATTGGCCCAGGCCCAAGGAAAGGTTTGAGAAGTCGAAAATGAGATGATCTACGTGTCATGTGATCTTCCTGTGTCTTGCTACGCTCCCAGTATAAGGGTTTTCAATACGACGGTCAGTAGGCGTGATCTCTCATCCTGCATGATGGTTCAGAAAGGCATTGGTCAATTCAAGGGGATATTGGTATGATTGGCCTAGCATGATCTGTTGTTCGTTCATCTCTTTCGTCGTCGCTTAAGGAGTCGTTCTTATGGCATCATCCAACGATCCCAAGAAGATGAATTGGGGATACACTTTTGTGGTGGGCTTTGGTTTCTTTGGTATTTCTATTATTTGGCCTATCTTCAATTCGTTGATCCCCCCCATGCTGGAAGATCTGGGATTGGCTGCCGGAGTGATCGGGTTTATTCTCACTTGGGATAACATCTTGAACATGTTTTTGCAACCCTGGGTGGGTGAAAAAAGCGATCGCACCTGGACTCGAATCGGCAGACGCAAGCCCTGGATTCTGGCCGGGGCCCCCTTGGCCGCGATATTTTTCATGCTGATTCCTTTTGTGCGCGAGAACTTTTTACTCATCGCTCTCGCCATTTTGGGAACGAATATCGGCATGGCTTTGTTCCGGTCACCCACCGTGGCATTTCTGGGCGATCTGTTTCCTTCCGAGCAGCGAAGCAAGGCCAATGGGGTGATCAACTTGATGGGGGGGCTTGGCGGTGCGGTCGCTTTATTGGGTGGCGGCACGCTTTATAAGATCGGTGTGCCACTGCCATTTATCGTTGGGGCTGGCGTCATGCTGATCGCCATGTTGATTGTGTTGGTTTTTGTGAAAGAGCCCAAGGAACGGGAGCAGCCCGAAGTCAAGGAATCGGCGGGGTTATGGGAGAATTTGAAGGAGGTTTGGGGCGAGTCGGATCGGCGCGGTGTGACCATCCTCCTGGCTATTCTCTTTTGGTTTGTAGGATGGAACGCCATGGAAGCTTTCTTTACTGTTTACGCTCGAAACGTGCTTGGGGTTGATCCTGGGACTGGCACGCAAATGCTGACGGCGTTTGCGGCGATGTTAATCCTTTTTGCCATTCCCAGCGGCTTTATTGCCACTTATTTCGGGCGCAAACGCACCATTCTGGTGGGGCTTGCGGGCATGTTGACGGGACTGGTGGTGGGATTCTTTATCCGCGACGCCAAAGCGATGTTGGTGCTTTTGGCTGTGATGGGGGCTTTTTGGGCGTTAGTTAATATCAATTCCCTGCCCATTGTTTATGATGTCGGGGGCGAGGATCGTATCGGCGCCTATACTGGCCTGTATTATTTCTCCTCCTCCCTGGCTGCCATCTCCGGCCCGATTCTGGCAGGGGTGATGATCGATGTCACCAATCACGCCATGGTTTGGCTTTTTAGCGCATTCTTTATGCTGTTGGCCTTTCTCACCATGCTCAAACTGCAGGAAAAACCGATCTCATGAAGAGACAAAAGCTAACGAACGCCCTTTGGGCATTATTCGTCATCATTCTTGGCATTGGCGCATTGGCCTATAATCTGGGCGCTCTTGATGCCTACAAACTTATCACCGCTTACGCCGTGGCCGCACTATTGGCTGTGATGGGGCTGGCCTTCCTACTGGCGTTGCTCTTTCAGCGTCAGCAATGGTACTACGTGATCCCCGGCTTCAGCTTTCTTTCTCTGGGCGGCATTGTGTATCTCTCTACCCTGGACGCGATTCGGCCCGAGTGGCTGGGGGCACTCTTTTTGGGAGGCATTGCCCTGGGCTTTCTGGTTGTCTTTATCCAAAATCGTCGTGAACGCTGGTGGGCGCTGTTGCAGGCAGAAACGATTTTAATGATTGCTTTGCTGGGGCTGGGGCTGGGGATTCCTGTCTCTTATACACATCTCCGA
>WFTO01000148.1 GCA_015485435.1 Anaerolineae bacterium
CCCCATGCCATTCCGCCCCCGTTACACCGGCCTGATCGAAAAATATCGCGATCGTCTGCCCGTCCACGACGACACCCGCCTGATCAGTCTCGGCGAAGGCAACACACCGCTGATTCGCCTCAACAACATCCCCCGTGAACTGGGCAAGGATGTCGATATCTATGTCAAATACGAAGGCCTCAACCCCACCGGCTCGTTCAAGGACCGCGGCATGACCATGGCGGTGACCAAGGCGGTGGAAGAGGGCAGCAAGGCGATTATCTGTGCCTCCACCGGCAACACCTCGGCGGCCGCCGCGGCCTATGCTGCCCGCGCCGGGATCACCGCGTTCGTATTGATTCCCGAAGGCAAGATTGCCCTGGGCAAACTCTCCCAGGCGATGATGCACGGCGCGGTGGTCATCCAGATCAAGGGCAACTTCGATGCCGGCATGCAACTGGTGAAGGAAGTGGCCGAAGAGGCGCCGGTGACCATCGTCAACTCCATCAATCCCTATCGCCTGCAGGGGCAGAAAACGGCCGCCTTCGAAATCGTCGAAGAGCTGGAGTGCGCCCCCGATTTTCACTGCCTGCCCGTTGGCAATGCGGGCAACATCAGCGCTCACTGGATGGGCTACAAGGAGTACCACGACAACGGCATCGTCAATAACCTGCCCCGCATGGTGGGCTATCAGGCCGCCGGCTCCGCCCCCTTTATGCGCGGCGAAATGGTGGACAACCCCGAAACCGTCGCCACCGCCATTCGCATCGGTCACCCCCAGAGCTGGGATAAGGCCTGGGCCTGTCAGAAAGAGTCCAACGGCTGGTTCGACGAGTGCAGCGACGAGGAGATTCTCGCCGCCCAGAAACTGCTGGCGCAAAAAGAGGGGGTCTTCTGCGAGCCTGCCTCCGCCACTTCGCTGGCTGGCGCCCTGCGAGACATCAAGAGCGGCAAGATCCCCGAGGGGAGCAAGATCGTCTGCACCTTGACCGGTCATGGCCTCAAGGATCCCGACACCGCCATCAAACAGAGCACCTCACCTCTGGTGACGGTGGATGCCACCATGGATGCAGTCAAACGCGCCATTCTAGACAATATGGTCGACTGACCACATCCCCTATCGGCAAGTACCAAAGAGCGGCCCCAGTGGCCGCTTTTTGGTATTCCGCCAGCCCATACTTCTCGTCTGTTTCTTCCTGATCGTAACACTCAGTTTCTTCAACAAAAAAGTGTCACAAATTACAGACAAATGCCTTTGAATATCGGCTAGGCTATATGGGAAAGATAGTGTCTCATTTATACTAGCTGGAAATAATAATCCAGGGGCTGGCGCCAAGGGGAAGGCGCGGGAATAGACCCCGACGAAGGGAGAGAAAGAGAGAATGAGTGGCGATACCGATAGCAAAGTCAGGCGCCAAGCCGCATGGGCGACCTTTGAGACTCATTTGAAACCGGAACAGCGCATCGAAGCGCTCTGGATACTCGAAAAGGGGTATCAAAAGGGCGACATGAATACGCTGATCAACTACGTTACAAAAGTCGGGGAGCGTTACGGTTTCTCCGATGACAAGTGCAAAAAGCTCTACTACGAATATTTCAAACTGATCAAAAGCAAGGATAGCGACTCACTGCCGGATGACCCCCTGCCGTTGATGCGCAAGGTGCGCCAGGATCTGATTAGCCGGCGTCAACACCAACAGCAACTGAAAGGTGCGGCCAACAGCCCCGCGGCAGCCACGGCCGCCAGCACACCTCAGGCCAAGGCGCCCGTCCGCCGGCGTGAAACGCCCGCCGAGCGGCAAAAGGCGCGGGGGGTGAAGTTCGTCCCCGATACCCCGGCCTTTGCCCAAGCCCAGCAACCGAAATCCACCGTCGCCAGCCAGACCGGCGGAAAAACCGCACCGCACCGCAAACAGGGCGAGGATCCGAAAAAGGTCATTTTTGACTTCATGATGTCGCGCCTGGTGGAGTACTACGAAGGGAGCCAGGACCAACTCTTTATCAAAATGATCGAAAAAGTGGGCAGCGCCGGTCTGACGCCCGAAGCTTCCGGCCAGTTCAGTAGCTGGATGTCCTCGCCCCACAACCACCACTGGCGCTCGGCCATGAGCAACGAATCCATGTCCTCACTGTTGCAACTGCTTCTCATGTCGATGATCGACCTCATCGGTAAACAGGAGACCGAGCAACTGCTTGAGCGGGTCGTCGCCGAATCAAACGAGCTGGTAGAGGCCAAGGACTTTTCGCCAGACAGCCTGCTTTAGGGGGCTCTTTGTCCATCCATTTGCCTGTAATAATCAGGCAGGGAAAAATAACAACGCCCGCGGATAAAAAACAAAACAGGGAAGGCGAACATGGATCGTTTCGCACGCATTCACAAACTCCACGCTATCCTTAATCAGCGGCGCTATCCCATCTCCCGTCGCGAGTTGGAGGAGAAGCTGGAATGTTCCAAAGCCACCGTCGAACGCACCATCGAAGACCTGCGAGACTATGTTGGCGCGCCGGTCAAATATGATCGCCAGCGCAACGGCTACATCTATGATGGCGAGTCGCATACCTTTCATCTGCCGGGGCTCTGGTTCAACGCCTCGGAACTCCACGCCCTGCTTGCCACCCAGCAGCTGCTGGCCAATGTCCAGCCCGGTCTGCTGGAAGAACATCTCGATCCTCTGCGCCAGCGCATCGACGAACTTCTGCAACATGAACAGATGGGGGATGCCAACATCGCCCGGCGTATCCGCATACTCACCATGGCGCGGCGACCGGTCAACACAGAAGCATTTCAACGTATCGCCACCGGCCTGACCCAGCGTCAACAAATCACCTTCGACTACCATAGCCGCGGGCGGGGCCAGACCACCCATCGAAGTGTCTCGCCCCAGCGGCTGATCTACTACCGCGATAACTGGTATCTCGACGCCTGGTGCCATCTACGCGATGCCCTGCGCAGCTTCGCCCTCGACGCCATTGAACACGTCCGCACAACAAAAATCCCGGCCAGGGAGATCGACACCGAAACACTCGATCACCACTTCACCCGGTCCTATGGCATCTTCGCCGGCCAGCCCCGCCATACCGCGATTTTGCGTTTCTCCGTCAAACAGGCCCGCTGGGTCAGCCACGAACAGTGGCACCCGCAACAGCAAGGTCAATGGCTCGATGATGGCCGCTATCAACTGACTATCCCCTACAGCGACCCCACCGAACTGATCATGGATATCCTCAAACATGGCGCCGAAGTTGAAGTGATCGGACCCAAAGCCCTGCGTACCGCCGTCCGGCAAGCGCTGAATGACGCCTTGAAACAGTACCAATCGAACCACTCCCTCACAGAATGAGGGAGCAGGTGGGTTATAACAAAAGCAAAACCCAACCAAGGAGTAGGTAGCCATGAACAGAAGAACATTTTTCAAAGCCTTACTGGCGCTATTTGCCGGCGCGCACCTCCCGGCCAGCGCCAAACCCAAAGCAGAACCGAAACACATCTTCATCCAGCGCAGTCCCATCGCCGGCGCCCAATACTACGACGCCCCGCTGATCGACGCACTCGCCAAGCATAACGATAAACTCACTCTCCAACGCGAACCCCACAACCCCCACGACAAACGCGCCATCGCCCTCTACTGGCACAGCCATAAAATCGGCTACATCCCCCGCCGCGAAAACCGCATCATCGCCCAGATGATGGACGCAGGCGAACACCTGCAAGCCCGACTCGCCATCGTCAGCACTGCCTACCCGCA
Organism: Anaerolineae bacterium; assembly: GCA_015485435.1. Lineage (GTDB taxonomy): Bacteria > Chloroflexota > Anaerolineae > J102 > J102 > M2005. Next base: position 3,726 of record WFTO01000148.1, read on the forward strand.
ATGGGCGGATTGGGAAGTGGATGTGGAGGTGGTGGGGTGAGCGATACTCTACGTGTTAGACATGGTAGTTAGAAGTGAAAAAGTGTTTGAGGGGAAGAGGACAAACTGTTACCAGTTGGATTGTCGGTAGTAAATCTTGTCGATGGGGGAAGGTTGGAAATTGAATATGAAACACCATGAAATAGCACATGTGAAACAAATCCAAAACGGAGAGTGGATAACTCACTCGCTTGTTGATCATCTCGTTGAGGTAGCCTCTTTAGCGGGTGAAATGGCGGAGTCTTTCTCATCCAGAGATTGGGCGATATTAGCCGGCATGTGGCATGATTTTGGCAAATACAGGCCAGCTTTCCAAAGCTATATCAAGCGGGTTTCCGGGTTTGATCCTGACGCCCATATTGAACAGGCTGCGGGTGGAAAGGTAGACCATTCTACCGTTGGCGCTTTGTATGCGTGCGATACCATGAAAGCAGCCGGTAAGCTGCTCGCTTATTTGATAGCCGGACACCACGCAGGGTTGCCGGACTGGAGCGGTGGGAATACGGGCGCTTCGGCATTGGAAAATCGCCTTGATAATGCGAGGAAAAAAGGATATCTGGAAGAGGTATTTCAGACAGGGGTTTCTCAAAACATTCTCAAGCCGGAATTGCCTAGGACGAAACCTCTTGGTGGCAGCAACGGGTTGCACTTATGGCTGCGAATGCTGTTCTCATGTTTGGTGGACGCAGATTTTCTCGATACTGAGAAATTCATGAATCCGGAGCAGTCAGGGTTGAGGCAGGCGGAATGGTCATTTTCCGGGTTAAAGGATCGATTCGACGCCTATATGGTGGAAAAGATCCGTCACAGTAAACCTGGCACCGTTAATAAATGGCGGACAGCCATATTGCAGGATTGTCGTCGTGCGGGAGCTGAAGAGCCGGGTATTTATAGTCTTACAGTCCCCACTGGCGGCGGTAAGACACTCTCCGGAATGGCATTCGCCCTGGAGCATGCTGTAGCGTATAAAAAGCGCCGAATAATAGTTGCTATTCCCTATACCAGTATCATTGAGCAAACCGCAGAACAGTATCGGACTATCTTTGGTGAAGCAGTTATGGAACACCATTCCAGTCTCGATCCTGATAAGGTGGAAAGGGAAAACCCACGTTCACGGTTGGCAGCCGAAAACTGGGATGCTCCCATTGTAGTGACCACCAATGTACAATTATTTGAATCACTTTTTTCCTCGCGAACCAGCCGCTGTCGTAAACTTCATAACATCGTCAATTCGGTCATTATTATTGATGAAGCCCAGTTGCTGCCCCCCGACTATCTGCAGCCCATCCTAGATTCGCTACGTCTACTTACGGAGTATTATGGTGTCACAATAGTGCTTTCAACGGCGACTCAGCCCGCGCTTGGAAGTAGAAAGGACAGTTTTGGAAGAACCGTTTTGCGAGGTCTGGATGCAAAGCGCGAAATTATTTCGGATGTGGACAGATTGTTCCAAGCCTTGTCTCGGGTAGAGGTGGAAATACCCGTTGATATGAATCAGCGTCTGACCTGGGATAAGCTGGTAGATGAGATTTCTCAACATTCACGCGTGTTGGTTATTGTTAATAGTCGTAAAGATGCGCGAGACCTATACCAGTTGATGCCGGAGGGGACCATCCATCTGTCCGCGCAGATGTGTGGAGAACACAGATCCAGAGTCATTGCCAATATAAAGCATCGTTTGAAGGGCGATGGCCCAGCTAGAGTTGTCAGTACTCAACTCGTGGAAGCTGGCGTTGATTTGGATTTTCCCGTGGTTTATCGGGCATTGTCGGGGTTGGATTCCATTGCCCAGGCAGCAGGCCGGTGTAATCGTGAAGGGAGACTAAGGCAAGGAAAGGTAGTAGTTTTTATCCCCCCCAAGCCATCACCCAAGGGAATGTTGCTATATGCTGAACAGGCGACTCGAAGTGTCTGGCATGGTTGTGAGGAAGACCCCTTGTCACATAAATTGTTCGACATCTATTTCCGTCAATATTTCTCCCAGGAGTCAGCCGATAAACACGGGATTATGC
>WFTO01000149.1 GCA_015485435.1 Anaerolineae bacterium
AGACCGCCCGGATGCAGCAGCTTGACCCATTTCACGCCCATGCGTTGCAGCTGGGGAATCCACTTTTCGCGCAGTTCACCTGCGCCTACTGACCCGGCATTGCCCGGGCTCCAATGAATGCCGATGCCAGTATCTTGCGGGGGACGGGGATAATCTTTTAGTTCCATGATCAGGCACAGGAGAGAGTGGGGAATTTGAACTATTCAAAAGGCGGCCTTACACGTGACCGAACCACATGAAGCCGAATACACAAAGTCACATCCAGGAAACCAAACCACTTGTTTTGTATGCTTCCATTCTATCGTAAAAGTGTGTATCCTTCAAATCAAATTTTTTGCCCATCCCCATGATGTGTCCAAGGCTATCTGCCCGCCATCTGCAATGTCCCAAGCACGTTTCCATCCGCCCGATCTGCTGGTGTGAGATGTTTGTGGCGCATCCGAATCTGCCAGGTGCGGAAGGCTGCTTCGATTTTTACGGGGATGCTCATTTTAGATTTGCCAATGCGGCGATCTTCGAAATAAATCGGCACCTCGACCACGGTAAAGCCCAATCGTTCGGCGACGTAAGCCATTTCCACCTGAAATACATAACCATTCGAATTGATGCGGTCCAATCCAATTCCTTCCAGCGTCCTTCGTCTCCAGGCTTTGAAACCCGCAGTGCCATCTTTTACATTCAGACCCAAAATGAGCCGGGTGTATACGGCGTTGGCCCACCAGCTCAAGAAGCGTCGCCACCAACTCCAGTGGGCGTCCAGTTCACCTCCGCTCACATATCGCGACCCGACGACCACATCCACCCCAGGATTGTCTTCGAGAATCTTGAGAAATGTGGGGATGTATTGAGGGGAATGAGAGAAGTCCGCGTCCATTTGTACGATGATGTCGGCGCCCATGGCGAGTGCGCGACGAAAGCCATCGATATAAGCGCGGCCCAGCCCTGGGTCCGCATGCCGGTGCAGCACCGACACTTTGCCCGGATTGCGGTCCGCCAGGCTTTCTGCGATCTCGCCCGTCCCATCAGGGGAGTCGTCATCCACAATCAGGATATGCCGATCGCAATGGATGTCGGGTAGGGCCAACAGCTCTGCAGTCAGGGCTTCGATGTTCTCTGCTTCGTTGTAGGTGGGTATGACGATAACAAGTTTCATAAAATGGAATAGGTCTTACGCAAATAGCTGACTCACTATTATAACCGCAATGGGTCAAGAGAGCGAATCAGGGCTTTCTTCAGATATTGCCCGGTATACGAATGAGGGGTTTCCGCGATCTGTTCGGGCGTCCCCTCCGCGAGAATTCGTCCCCCGCGATCGCCGCCCTCGGGGCCCAAGTCGATGATCCAGTCAGCTGATTTGATAACGTCGAGGTTATGTTCGATGACCAGCACCGTATTGCCCCGGCTCGTTAGATCATGAAGGACAGCGAGGAGTTTTTCGACATCGGCAAAGTGCAGGCCGGTGGTGGGTTCATCAAGGATGTAAAGGGTTTTGCCCGTGGCCCGGCGGGAAAGTTCCTTAGCCAGCTTGATGCGTTGTGCCTCCCCGCCCGAGAGGGTGGTGGCTGGCTGCCCCAGTTTGATGTAGCCCAACCCAACGCGGCTCAACGTTTCTAATTTATTGCGGATGCTGGTGATGTTTTGGAAGAACTCAAGGGCTTCGTCCACGGTCATTTCCAGCACTTCGGCGATATTTTTCCCTTTGTAACGAATCTCCAGGGTCTCGCGATTGTAACGTTTGCCGTGGCAGACCTCGCAGGGCACGTAAACATCCGGCAGGAACTGCATTTCGATGCGGATAATGCCATCTCCGCGACAGGCCTCACAACGCCCTCCCTTGACGTTAAAGGAAAAGCGTCCTGGTTTGTATCCCCTGAGTTTGGCTTCGGGGAGGTTTGCAAACAGTTTGCGAATCGGAGTGAATACATCGGTGTAGGTGGCCGGGTTGGAGCGTGGCGTGCGTCCGATGGGGGTTTGGTCGATGTCGATGACTTTGTCTAGAAATTCCAGGCCCTCAATGGCGTCGAATTTGCCCGGTTTTTTTCGGGCGTGATACAGTTTTTGGGCCACTGCCCGATACAGCGTGTCGATCACTAGGGTTGATTTACCTGATCCCGAGACTCCGGTGACGACAATGAATTTGCCCAGGGGGAATTTGACGGTGATGTTTTTCAGATTGTTGGCTCGCGCCCCGCGGATGATCAGAAAATCGCCGGAGCCTGGTCTTCGTTGGGGCGGAACAGGGATTTGCTTTCGTCCTGAAAGATAGGCGCCTGTGAGGCTGCGTTCGTTTTTCATGATGGCGGCTGGCGGGCCAGCCGCTACGACCTCACCGCCATGCTCGCCCGCTCCCGGCCCAAGATCGATGACCCAATCCGCGGAAAGAATGGTTTCCTCATCGTGTTCGACCACGAGAACCGTGTTCCCCAGGTCCCGCAAGTCAGTGAGGGTGCGAATGAGGCGGGCATTATCCCGTTGATGGAGGCCAATGCTGGGCTCATCCAGAATGTAGAGCACACCCATCAGCTGCGAACCGATTTGCGTGGCCAACCGGATTCGTTGCGCCTCTCCACCCGACAGGGTGCTGGCTTTGCGATTCAAGGTTAAATAATCGAGACCGACGTCATGCATAAATTGCAGCCGGGCTTGAATTTCTTTCAGGACCTGTCGGGCGATGGTCCATTCTCGCTGACTGAGGGGTGAGGACTCAGGCACCTTGTCAGGCAAGGGCGCATTGTAATGTTCGTCAGGTTGTGCACCGCGCAATGCTTTAACCCAGGCCAGAGCCTCGGCCACCGACATATTGCTGACTTCGTGGATGTTGAGCCCCTGGATGGTCACCGTCAGGGCTTCAGGGCGCAGCCGTTTGCCCTGGCAGGTGGGACAGGGGTGTTGGGTCATATAGCGTTCCAGAAATTCGCCCCGGATATATTCGGAGGTGGTTTCTTTATAGCGACGTTGCAGGTTAGGAATGATGCCTTCGTAGGATGTCTGGAACTGTCGAAGTCGTCCGTATTGATTGACGTAGCGCACCGTGAACGTTTCATGACGTTTTCCCCCATAGAGAATGATGTCCTG
>WFTO01000150.1 GCA_015485435.1 Anaerolineae bacterium
ATTGCCTTTTCACGACAATCGCAAGCTGTGATTTTTCTGCCATCGGGAGCGATGAGCCCCCCTTCATAAGCGGTCTGGCCCGCAAACGCCCTCCAACCATCTTCGAAGACCAGAGGAAGCCGCGGGCTGCCCGCAGCCACCCACAATCCATTGTAGCGCCGGGCGAAGTGCAGATGCGAGCTAATGGACGTGCCGCCATCGCATGCAGGTCTGCCCACCGGATCCCCGGTCTCTAATTGTGTGCCTTCGGCAACCCGGTCGGTGAGATGCAGGTATTGAAGCACCCAACCGGTGCGCATATCGCCATCTTCGTCCAGATCTACCAACAATTCACCACGATTATTGCGCACCACCAGTCCCGATGAGGCTGCCGTCGCCCATGTGTCAGCGGGCGCGCACCCTCCAATCGGTGCATCTTCGGGTACCAAGTCGATGGCCGCCCAGGCGCTACCGCGTCCCCAGGCCCCATGCGGACCACCTGTCAAGAACCACCATGTTCCTGGCTGCCAGGGAAACAATAGAGGGGGTTGTTGCAGATCCCAGGGCAGGATAGGCCCCGCATCGTACTGAGATGGATCGCCAAAAAGCCGGGTGTAGGCATCCATAAAGGCGCCAATCTCTGCAGGAAATTCCTCAAAGGTCGTATCTTGCGCCAATATCCGTTGGATGGCCACCGTGCCCGGATTTAAGCCGGGAGCCGCCCGTGCCACGCGATAATTCTGAAATAAGATGGCGGTTTCACCTCGGTCCAACCATCCATAAAAACCACTGTTCAGCGTATCCGCGGCCCATTCCAGTTGATTCAACAGCCCACCCCCTACGCGTAAGTGCTTCAGAGGGTAGGTCAAGGTTTGCTGATCGGGCTCATTGGGTTGCGTCACCAGGCCGCTTCGGGCTTCGAGCAGGGCCAATAACACTCGAGGCCCCACACTGTAACGAATCGCCACATACTCGACCAGCTCCCCTCCACTGATGACGCTGCCATCCACGAAGGGAATCTGCATCTTGCTAAGCCATCCGCCCTGTTCATTAACGAATTGGATGGTGTCGAAATCAAGGTAGGCAGGGCCGTAGAGGAGTTCGCTGTCCGGGAGAAGGAGATCATCGGGTGTGACCCGACGAACGCGATAGGGAACCATTAAACGCTGACCAGGCGTCACCACATCGGGGTTCGCAATTTGGTTATAGGCCACAAGATCGGCCACAGTTACGCCATAGCGGGTTGCAACAGTAGAAAGAAAGTCCCCCTGACGCACCGTTGCCGGCAACGCTGCGATATCAGGTGGCACCGTGGGCCCGGGCGTGGGCGTAGGCGTCATGGTAGGTGTCATGGTGGGGGCTTGCGTAGCCATAGGCATTGGTGATGGCGTCGGCGAACGAGTGGGCATCGAGGTCGGCACAACCATAAGGGCAGTCGACGCTACGATCTGCGCGTTGGATACAGGCTGTTCCGGTGTTGGCCGGGCGCCGCACCCGCTGAAAGAGGCCAGCAGTAGACTCGTGACAACCATGCTAAGCCCCCACTTCATGACCCGTTGAAAAGAAAGAATGTGGCAATCGGTCATTAGGCAATATACTCCCAAACCGGGATCTACGGCAGTATAGCATCGAGGTCGTGGCAATGACAAAAACCGCGATTTCTTAGGGGGTGCTATCGCTTGCCTGTCACTCCCAGCACCCCATGAACCACGCCTTTCAGTCTGGCCCGAGCCGCTTCGCCCCGCCAGGCCCGCAACGCTTTCCAAACAATGCGACCATGACCGACAAGCAGCGGACGCCAGGCCTTTCGCACATCCGCCCAACCGAGATGCCACCGATGGAGAAGGATGAGGTTTCTTCCGACATAGTAGCTTGCGATCTTACCGCCGCCTGTGGCGCTAAGGTGATGATACACCCTAGCTTCTGGCACAAATACCGTCTTCCATCCCGCCTTTTGCATGCGCCACGCCAGGTCCACATCCTCCAAATACATAAACAGCCGCTCATCAAAGCCTCCCAACGCTTCCCAGACCTCCCTGCGGTAGGCAGCAGCGCCTCCGCAGGGTCCAAAGACCCAGATATCGTCATCATACTGACCTTGATCTACTTCCCAAACGCCTCGATTCTGAGGAAAAAAGCCGGGAGCCATCACATCTCCGGCCGAATGCAGCACATCGCGGCGATCAAAAAGAAGCATTTTGCTGGCGGCCGCTCCCGCCCGGGGGTGAGCTTCCAACGCGTTGCACAAAGCTTGAAGCCATTGCGGCTCCGCTTCGGTGTCATTATTTAACATGACAAGCACATCCACCTCGCCAGCAAGCTGTGCGCCGATGTTGCTAGCCACCACAAAGCCCCTGTTATCACCCAACGCTTCCACACGCACCTCAGGAAACTCTTGGGCCAACATTTCCAATGAGCCATCCGTAGACCCATTATCGACGACGATTACCTGGAAGTCGGGATGGGTCTGTCGGCGAAGGCTCTGTAAGCAGACACGCAAATACCCTTTGCCGTTCCAATTTACGACGATGACTGCGGCTGAAAGCATAATCATCATCATACCACACGACCGAAAAAATGGAATAGGCGACACGAGCGACCGCTCGCCGATACGAACGAAAATGGGAACGCTGATGACACGGATACTTCGCAACGCAGATTTCTGCGAATGATTTTCACAGATTTTTTCTTTGTTTATCTGTGTTCATCCGTTTCAATCTGCGTCCTCCAAATCTTTTTTTCAAAGTAGTCGCACGGTGGGTCGGGAAAGGCGCCCATGCCGTCGAAAATGGCTGGTTGCAAGTGGTAAGTGCAGCTGGCGAGTGAACTTGCAATGGTTGATAGGCCACCTGCAAACCAGTCCCCCCTCTCGTTTGCATTCTATCCACGCTTTCTTCACAGCCGCCATCGCCAATAAAGACCATCCTTCTGAGGCCGTCGGGCGCTCATCGGCGCCGCATCATCCCATCGTCCCCTATGTCTCAGACAGATCGTCTGAGGAGGCTGGACTTTTCTTACCCCAAACCATTTTCGCCAACCGTCTGCCGGTGGGCGTCGCTGCCAGTCCTCCTTCCGCGGTTTCCTTGAATTGTGGATCCATGCGTCGACCAATTCTGCCCATCGCGTCAATGACCTCGTCGGGAGGAATGACGCTTTCAATGCCCGCCAAGGCCAGATCGATGGCAATAAAACACTGGGCGGCGCCCGCCGCGTTACGTTTAATGCAAGGCACCTCTACGAGACCAGCCACAGGATCGCATACCAATCCGAGCATGTTTTTCAGGGTGATGGCGACCGCCTGTCCTGACTGATGAGGCGTGCCGCCAAGCAATTCCACGCCTGCAGCCGCGGCCATGGCTGCCGCGCTTCCTGTTTCGGCCTGACACCCACCGGCCGCGCCGGCGATGCTAGCACGCCGGGCAATGACGGCGCCCACCCCGCTGGCCGTAAAGAGGGCTTTCACGAGCTGTGCATCCTCAAACCCATATGCTTCCTGCAACGTTAACAGCACGCCCGGCAGGATACCCGCCGATCCAGCCGTTGGCGTCGCCACAATACATCCCATTCCGGCGTTTACCTCGTTCACAGCCATCGCCCGCGCCACCGCTCTGCTGAGAATTGGGCCGGTCACAGGCGAATGTCCTGTCTCTAGCCATTGCCAAAGCCGGTACGCATCACCGCCGCTTATACCGCTGAGAGAATGGGCTGGTTGCAACGTGCCTTGTTCCGTGCTCTGTCGCATCACGTCCAAACGTTGCGCCATCAACTGCCAAACAGCCTCTCTGCTCCGCTGCGTTTGTTCCATCTCGCGCCGAATGACCACCTCGTGAATCGGCAGACTTTGAGAAACGGCCAACGCAATCATTTCTGCGACTGAATCGAACATTCGGGAAACCTCACATAGTCCACATAT
>WFTO01000151.1 GCA_015485435.1 Anaerolineae bacterium
GGTCTCTTTGGAACGCAACAGGGGCTTAAGCAGGCGAATAAACGCGCCTGTCGATACAATGCCCACAAGGGACCGATGGCGATGAAACGCATAAGCGACCGCCTGCCGAGCACCTTGATCGAAAGGCGCAATATTTGAAGGTAGCTCCTCACTGTTGGGGAAATGTCTTGCCGGTGCATAGAGGATGGCTTCGGGGAAATGCTCCAGCAATCGCTTGCCCAGGGCGATGCCCCCGGTAGTCAAGGCGATGATGCCCATCCCCTGTCTTACAGGCGCTTTGCGTCGGTTGGTAGCATCGTCGCCGTAAAGATGGGATTCACCGTGCTGGCCATTAAGCACAGGACTGACGATAATCAGCGCCTGCTTGACAATCCCCGCGGCTTTGATTTTGGAGGCTATTGTCTCAAGGGTGCCGCGAATGATTTGCTGATCGGGCCATGAGACGCGATAAGCGACCACAACAGGCGTTTCTGGAGGGTATCCCCCTGTCAGCAGCTGTTTGACCACCTTGTTGATCAGGCCGGCGCTCAAGAAAAGGACGATGCTGGCGCGATGTTTGGCGAGTTCCGCCAGGTTCTCCGAGTCAGGCACAGGGGTGCGGCCCGCTGCACGGGTGAGAATCACGGTTTGCACGCTTCCAGGCGCGGTGAGTTCTGTTTTCAGGGCCGCCGTGGCCGCGAAAACCGAGCTCACGCCCGGCACCACCTCGTAGGCCAATCCCAGGGCGTCTAAACGACGCATCTGCTCGAGTGTGGCGCCATACAACGTTGGGTCTCCCGTATGAAGTCGGGCGACGCGCTTGTTTTCAGCCACGGCCTCGGCCATCAATGCGATCTGTTCATCCAGCGTCAGGGTGGCGGTGTTGTAGATGTGGGCGTCGGGTCGGGCGTGGACCAGCACTTGGGGGTTGACGAGGGAGCCAGCGTAGAGGATGACGTCCGCGTCTTGGATGTGTTTGACAGCTTTGAGGGTGAGAAGTTCAGGGTCGCCAGGTCCGGCACCGATGAAAATAATAGGGGGAGTGATGGATTGTGTGCTCATAGTGTGTGGGAGATAACGCAATGGTGTGGGAAGAATGAAGTGAAATCGTCACGTAAGAACATGGAAAGATCGTGAAAATCAAAAACAGCGGCGCTCGAGGATCGAGGCCGCTGTGTGATGTCGCAGATCGCCAATAAAAAGCCCGCCAGGATCTGGCGGGGGCATTATCGTGAACAAACTTCTCACGCATGGGCCCCCTGTTCCACGAGGGGTGGTCATGCCAAACGATGAAGGCGGGAGCTCGGGCTTCCTATCGGTTGACGACAGGTTACCGTTGCGGGCCAGCGCCGGACTTTCACCGGTCTTCCCCCATTGCGCGCAGGGCATCCGGGCCATCTGCGCACCTTCATCGGGTGGATGTATTCGGTTGAGATGGCGGGGATTTTAGCACAAGGGCCCATTCATGTCAAAAAACATCGTTCCTCTATGATGCGACATGATCTACCAAGTGAAGATGACGTCTCACATCATAGACAATCCTGCATTGCCTCTCGCCAGATTGCCAGCAGGCCGGTCTCATCCATGATCCCTTGATCGTCCAATAAATCCTCCACCCGGCCTGAAAACACCGCCTTTCCCTGATGGATGACAATCACCCAGGTCGACCAATGCTTCACCAAGCCAAGATCGTGGCTAATCAACAACACCGTTTTGTTCCGAGCATGGTAACCATCCAAAATATCACGGATCTTGGCCCGACCCCATGGGTCCAGACTGGCCATAAGCTCATCCAAGGCAAGCACATCGGGCCGCATGGCGAGCACGCCCGCCAGGGCCACCCTGGCTTTTTCACCACCACTGAGGGCATGGGTGGGGCGTTCCAGCAAATGTTCGATGTTACAGATAGCTGCAGCTTCGCGAACGCGCGCCCAAGCCTCTTCCTCGCTCAATCCCAGATTCAAAGGCCCAAAACTGATATCCTGAAAAACGCTGGCGGAAAAGAGTTGATCATCGGGATTTTGAAAAACCAGGGCGACCTGTTGACGTAGTCGCTTCAGTCCCCGGCGGGAATAATCCAACGGCTCCCCTCGAAAAAGGATTTGGCCATGCTTGGGTCTGAGCAAGCCATTAAGATGCAACAAGAAGGTGCTTTTTCCGGAACCATTGCGTCCCAGGACGACAATCTTTTCGCCCTCGGGAATGGTTAATGAGAGATCATCCAGAGCCGGGCGTTCAGTTTGCGTGGGATATCGGAATGTAACGTGAGAAAAGGTAAAGAGGGACATAGGCGCGAATAGGAGTGGTGTTGTGAAACGTGAGCAATTAGATCAACCACCAAATGAATAAAAGATTGGTCAGGGCGAGAGCGCCCAGCACCAGCAGTCTGACGTCAAACTCATAGCTGGCAGGCAATACGCGCAAATCACCGCCATCGTAACCGCGCGAGGCCAGAGCTTGTTGCAAGTTGCGGCTACGCAGAAAAGCCTCGATAAAAAGATGAGTTGCAATCCAGGCGGCATTTTGCAACCGTCGCATGGGCGGGGCGTTAAAACCAAGGCGGCTGTCTTGCGCCCGTACCATGCGTTCCAGGCTTTCTAACAACACAAAAATAAACCGATACATCAGAGTCATCAGGTCAATAATCACGCCCGGCATATGAAGACGCCGGAGCAGTGCGATGACATCCACCATGGGCGTGGTCAGAGCCAGAAAGTTCATGGCTGCTGCCGCGCCCAAAGCTCGTAAGATGAGATTAGCGCCCTGATAAAGGCTGACGCGCGAGGTTGCAAGCCATATAGGCCCAAGATGAATTGTCCAACCACCATCCATGCTGGGCTGCGTCATGCTGATGCTCAGGATCACGGCAATTGTGGCCAACAGCAGGAACGCGCCCTCGGTGAGAAGCAAGCCGCCAAAGGTTCGCAAGGGGATGTTTGCCAACCCCACGGCCAAAATCCCCATCCAAACCACTGCAAACAAACCCACCAGGGGTTCATTGAGGCCCAGACAGAGCACTATTATCCATAACGCCAATCCTCCCTTGATGAGAGGATCAACATGGCGTAAAGCATTGCTGTATGCGTAACGATCGATAAGATGCATGATTCATAACAGGTTGCGCACCTCGATGGCGTTTTTGCTGAAGTGAGGTGCGCAACCTTGCCCCGAAGAGGAATCGCTACGATTGCTGTCGCTTTCCGCGGTAGTAGCCAAAGAAGTAACCAATTAAGATGCCACCCGCTGCAGCCTGAATTCCGAAAAGCATGCTTTCCGTTTCACTACCGGGGGGAGTCCACACGTTAGAAATCCAGTTCGGATCATAGTCAGGCGCAATCTGGGCGATGACTTCAGAGCCAACGCCATCTGAGCCCCCAAAATCGCTGTCTTTTACCGTCATCAATGGCCAGGCCAACAAAAACAGAATGGCGATAACGCCTAGCACCGTCCATATCCAGGAACGTTTTTGATCTTGAGGCTTCTGTTGCATGGTCATGCCGCACCTCCTTCGATGCCCAGTTCAGCCAGTTCTTCAGGAGCTGTGTTCTGAAGCGCTTGAAAAACCAAGACGATGAGAATGCCCTCAGCAATGGCCAGAGGAACCTGCGTGACGGCAAACACGCCAGCAAAGGTGAGAAAAGAACCCAAAAAGCCTGACTGTGGGTCAGGAAAAGCCAGGGCCAATTCGGTGCTAGTGATCACGTAGGTCATCAAATCGGCCAGGGCCGCGGTCAAAAACACCGCCAACCAGGTCGGCGTGCGATGCCGCAAAGGCTTCCAAACCAGATAATAAGCGAAGAGCGGACCGCCAATGGCCATGCTAAATGCATTCGCTCCCAGGGTGGAGATGCCGCCATGAGCTAAAAGCAACGCCTGGAAAATCAGGGCGATAGTGCCCAAAATGGTGACGACAAAGGGACCATAGAGAATTGTCCCCAGGCCGGTGCCTGTGGGATGACTTGATGAACCGGTGACGCTTGGCAGCTTTAGGGCGCTTAACACGAACACAAACCCACCAGCCAGGCCCAACAGCAACCGCTGTTCAGGCTTTTCTCGCAACAACTTTCTTATTTGAAGGAATCCAATGACCCAAAATGGGATCGCCACCAGCCACCAAAAGATCGCCCACGGCAATGGCAGGTACCCCTCCATAATATGCATGGGTTTCGGCGCCGCATTCGAGTTGGCCCATGCGCTCTGTGCACCAAGCACCATCAGAGCCAATGCTAGGAAGAGAATACGTTTGGGATTTTGCAAGCGTTTCATCATCAAGTGCCTCCAGGAAAGAAGAAGAAGAAGAAGGGAATGGAAGGTTGGCGGTAGCCTGACGACGGCAAACCGGAGAGCCCTGACA
>WFTO01000152.1 GCA_015485435.1 Anaerolineae bacterium
GAGCGTTCATATTCGCCTTTATCATATTGACCATTAGTCTGAATCTGGCCCAGCAACGGCAAGATTGGGAGGCGCAGCATATCGACTATTCTCCCGAAATTGGTCTGGATATCTTTTTAAACGGGGTATTGATTGCGCTGGGCGTGAGTTTATTGGCAATGATGACTCCGAATGTCGCGGTAACGCCAATTACGAATGCCTTTTGGCGCGTCTGGGCTGAACCATATGCCCTCCTCGAATCGCAGATCAGTCCCTTGTTTGGCGAGCTTGAGCGGCCGCCACGCTCCTTGATTGGCGGTGGTTCGGCTCGCCCTAGTGGGCTGCCGCGAGCGCATCTGTTGGGCGGGCGTCCTGAGTTGAGCGAACAAGTGATTATGACCGTCAGCGTGGATGATCCAGATCCTAGCGCGCCAGAATACTGGTCGGATTATCGCTGGCGCGGGCCTACGTACGCCATCTATACCGGGCGCGGCTGGGACAATCCTCCCATCGAAGAGATTCAGCGTTTGGGGCCAGGTGACACGTGGTTGAAAATCATCCCGGCCGATCGGCGGCCATTACGCCAGGAGTTTCGATTTTTGGCGGGGAGGCCATATTGGCTCTATGCAGAAGGCGAACCCGTGGCGACGGACATCCGCAGCCGCGCGTTTCTGTTGGGGCGCGATAATCTGATCGGGATGACGGCGAATGTGCGGCGCTATACGGTTGTCTCTCAGGCTCCCATCTTTAATGTGGACAATTTGCGCCATGCGCCCACGGATTATGCTCCTGACCTGGATATTTACTTGCAATTGCCAGAGGATACGCCTCAGCGTGTATTCGATTTGGCCCAACAGGTCACTGCTGACAAAAACAACCCCTATGACCAGGCCATGGCCCTTCAAACCTTTCTACGCTCCTATCCTTATACATTGGATGTCCCTCTGCCACCCAAGGGCGTAGATGTCGCTGACTATTTTCTTTTCGATCTGAAAAAAGGGTATTGTGATTACTACGCCACGGCCATGGTGGTGATGGCTCGCAGTTTAGGCATCCCGGCGAGGTTGGCTGTGGGCTATGCCCCCGGCTCCTATGATCCCCAAAAAAATCGTTTGGTGGTGAGGGAAAAGGATGCCCATTCCTGGCCAGAACTTTATTTTCCAGGATATGGGTGGATTCCATTCGAGCCGACAGCTGCCAGACCAACGTTTGTGCCTCAACCACAACTACGGCGCACCCAGGAGGCCAACCAGCTGGATGTTGATCGAGTGATGCGTTCATTGCGATGGCAAGGTATGTGGCAACAGGTAAAACGTTGGGGCAGCTGGTTGCTGCTGATCGCTGTTGGGCTGTGGGGAGGACGTTGGGTGTGGCGTGAGTGGCGATTGCGTCGACAGGCTGACAATCCCTGGCAGCTTGCCTGGTTGCGTTTGGAACGGGCGAGCATGCGATTGGGCGTGGCGCCGGCGCCATGGCTTACGCCAAATGAATTGGCCAAAGCGCTGGTTTCGTCTTTGCGTCATGATTACGCCCAGCACCCTGCAACTGCCGACCTGGTGTCAGCGATTCAATTTCTGGCTCAACAGGTGGAGGCGCGGGCTTACGCACCGCCCGCTTTGCGTCCGGATGATCGAGATGCGGCGCGCGCCTGGAGGCGCGTGCGCATTGGATTGCTTCGTTTGCGGTTGCAAAAAGCAAAATGACCGAAGGCGGGGTCTTGCCTTCGGTCATTCGCATGATTGTTGGCAAAGGCCAATGGTTAATGGGGCGGCAATGCAGGCAGGTAGGGGAGAGGATCCACGCGGACGCGATGTTTGCGCACCTCAAAGTGCACGTGGGGGCCGGTGGAGTTTCCGGTTGATCCCACAAGCCCAATCACCTGCCCACGTTGCACGCGGTCACCTGCCTTGACCGCGGGGTTGGTCATATGGCTGTAAAGGGTTTGCAGGCCATTGCCATGGTTGATGATCACCGAGAATCCGTAACCGGTGTAAAGCCATCCGGCGCGTACGACGACGCCGTCACCCGCGGCGTACACGGGCGCCCCCCAGGCCGTGGCAATGTCAAGCGCCCGATGCTTGGCTGAATAGCCCTGACTGATCCAGCCGCGTAGAGGCCAGGCGAATGTGGCTTCGGGTGAGAGATCGGGCTTGGGGATGTTGAGGTCCAATCGCCCACTGGGGATGACGATCTCCTGTCCGGGCGTGAGCTTCGACGTTTTGTCAAGATGGTTGGGTTTGTAGCGAATGATGGCCTCTGGAGAGACATGCCATTTGCGAGCAATGCTGGCCAGGGTTTCCCCACGCTTGACTTTGTAAATTGCGCCAGGAAAGGGTAGAATGCGGACAATCTGTCCTACATAGAGCCGGTCTGGGTTCCGAAAGAGCTCTGGATTGCTGTACCGCAAGGTGTCAACGTCGAGGCCAAAGTTCGTAGCAATGCCCCACAGCGTGTCTCCAGGTGCTACGGTATAGGTGATCACGCCGGAGCGGCGGATCATGGTGGGGTCTTGTAGGATGGCGCAATCAGAGTTTTCTGTGGCTGGACTGCGTAGAAATCCTTCTTCTGTGGGTTTAGGACATGGATTCGCTTCAACGATGTTGGGGAAAAGGAGGAAGCCAATCCCCAACACGACCAACCATCCCCACAAGATCAGACTTCGGAGAATGTGAATGCGTTTCATGCCGCGATCTTAGCACGTCTTATGCGGCCAGACAAGCCTGTTCCCTAACGTGGTGATGACGATCGACTTGTCTGGCATAGCTCATTTCACTTGAATCGCCTATCCTAATCTGTGGCCGGTGCAAAGAAAGGTGCATGCTCTACTGTCTGAAACGCCCCAGTGCCTAATTCA
>WFTO01000153.1 GCA_015485435.1 Anaerolineae bacterium
GGGCGCCACCGATATTTTCGCTCAAGCCTCCATCCTCAACCTTTATGATCCCGATCGCTCTCGGCAGCCATCCCGCAAAGGCTTATTGAAATCGTGGGCTGACTTCACGACGGCGTTGGCCGAAGAGCAGGCAACGTGGGGTGATGGTGAAGGTGTGCGCATTCTTACCCAGACCATCACGTCACCGACCCTGGCCAGTCAGTTGCAAGCCTTTCTTGAAAAGTATCCTGCAGCGAAGTGGCATCAGTATGAGCCGGCTGGCCGAGACAGCGCTCGCATGGGCGCGAAACTGGCTTTTGGTGAATTCGTCGACACCCTCTATCATTTCGACAAGGCCGATGTCGTTTTGGCGTTGGATGCCGACTTCCTCTCTTCCGGCCCCACCAGCGTGCGTTACGCCAAGGATTTTATGAAGCGGCGCCGGGTGGCGGACAAGGAAGAGGGCGGCAATGTCGAGATGAACCGGCTTTATGTGGTGGAGGCGGCGCTCAGCAATACCGGCGTCATCGCCGATCACAGGTTGCCGCTACGCGCGGTTGACGTGGAGCACTTTGCGCGATCCCTGGCACAGAAGCTCGGTTTGGATGTGCAGGGAGGTGATCCCGCCCGCTATGGAGCCTGGCTAGATACGCTGGTCGCTGATCTGGAGGCGCATAAAGGCGCGAGTATCGTCATTCCTGGCGAACAGCAGGATCCGGCTGTCCATGCATTGGCTCATGCAATCAACCAGGCCCTCGGCAATGTCGGAGAGACCGTCACCTATATTGAGCCTGTTGAGGCCATGCCCGTCAACCAGACCGAATCCTTAACCCAGCTTGTCACCGATATGAATGCCGGCGCCGTCAAGGCATTGTTTATCATCGATGGCAACCCGGTGTATAGCGCGCCCATGGATTTGAAATTCAGGGAAGCGTTGAAAAAAGTTCCCTTCAGTGTATATATGGGGGCATTGCTCGACGAAACTGCGGTGGAATGCCTGTGGTACCTTCCCCGCAGTCATTACCTGGAGACTTGGGGCGATGTGCGAGCTTTTGATGGCACCATCACCATCATGCAGCCCATGATCGAACCCCTGTACAACAGCAAGTCGGAATATGAGTTGGTGGCGGCCTTACTTGGAGATTATGAGGCGACGAGCCACGCCATTGTCAAAGGATATTGGCAGGAGCACCCCCCTAACGATGTCGAGAATTTTGATAAGTTCTGGCGTATTGTGCTTAACAAGGGTCTGATTGACGGAACGCAGGCTGCCAATAAGACAGTGACGGCGTCGGTGGCGGCCGTTGCCAACCCGGCCAACATCGTGACCGACGAAATGGAGATTGTCTTCCGCCCGTCGCCAAGCGTGTGGGACGGGCGATATGCCAACAACGGTTGGTTGCAGGAAGTTCCCAACGGCATTACCAAGCTTACCTGGGATAATGTGGCGCTGATGGCGCCAGCCCAGGCCGAACGTTTGAACCTTGCCGATGGCGACGTCGTGATATTGAATTACTTCGGCAACTCCGTCGAAGCCCCCGTGCTTGTATTGCCCGGGCATGTGGATAATTCAGTTACCGTCCATCTTGGTTATGGTCGCCATGTGGTGGGCAATGTTGGTCAGGATGTGGGCTTTAACGCCTACGCGTTGCGGATGTCGCATAAGCCCTGGCAGGATACGGGATTGCTGATCACTTATACGGGCAAGACATATCCCCTGGCACGAACGCAAGATCATCAATTGATGGATGGTCGACCTTTGGTGATCAGCGCCACCCTTGACGAGTACAAGAAGAATCCTGAATTCGTCAAGGAGGAAACGCATTATGAGCGTATTTCTCTCTATCCCGAATTTGCATATCGGGGCAACGCCTGGGGCATGACCGTCGATTTAAGCGCTTGCATCGGTTGCAATGCCTGTGTGGTGGCGTGTCAGGCCGAAAACAACATCCCCATCGTGGGTAAAGAAGAGGTCATGCGCAGCCGCGAGATGCACTGGATGCGCATTGATCGCTATTTCATCGGGAACATGGATAACCCCGATGTGGTGTATCAACCAGTGATGTGCCAGCAGTGCGAAGGTGCGCCTTGTGAGGTGGTGTGTCCGGCAGCGGCCACGGTTCATAGCCGTGAAGGTCTCAATGATATGATCTACAATCGTTGTATCGGCACGCGCTATTGTGAAAACAACTGCCCCTACAAGGTTCGACACTTCAACTTCTTCCAATATGTGGATGTGAACGAGCCATCCTTGCAGTTAATGCGGAATCCCAACGTTACGGTTCGTTCCCGTGGTGTGATGGAAAAATGCACTTACTGCGTACAGCGCATTAACGCAGCTCGCATCCGCTCCAAGAAAGAAGATCGGCCCATTCGCGATGGCGAGGTGAAAACAGCCTGTCAGGCTGTCTGTCCCACGGACGCCATCGTCTTCGGCAATATCGAGGATAAAGAAAGCCAGGTTGCTCATCTGAAGGCCAGTCCCTTGAATTATGAATTGCTTGGCGAGCTGAATGTTCAGCCCCGCACAACTTACCTGGCCCGGTTGAAGAACCCCAACCCCAAACTCGCGGAGGAGGTGTAACGTTATGGCGGCTTCCACGGATCCGGCTGAAGTCCCGGTCCTCGGCCCGGGGCAGACGTATGCCACCGTTACCGATAAAATTACCGGCGTCATTCTTACCAAGGAAACGCCGAAGGGATGGCTGGTAGGATTTGGCATCGCTTTTCTTATCGTCATGCTGATGCTGTTCTCCCTGACGGTATTGTTCGCCAAAGGCGTTGGCGTTTGGGGCTTGAACAATACTGTCGCCTGGGGGTTTGCCATCGTTAACTTCGTGTGGTGGGTCGGCATTGGCCATGCTGGCACCCTCATTTCGGCGATTCTATTGCTCTTTCGACAGGAATGGCGTAATTCCATCAACCGATTCGCCGAGGCCATGACGATTTTTGCTGTGGCCAACGCCGGCCTCTTCCCCATCATTCATACCGGTCGTCCTTGGCTTGCCTACTGGCTTCTACCTTATCCTAGCATGTTCCAGTTATGGCCACAGTTCCGCAGCCCGCTTTTATGGGACGTGTTTGCCATTACGACGTACGTCACCATCTCGCTGCTTTTCTGGTACGTGGGGTTGATTCCCGACTTTGCTACCCTGCGGGATATGGGAGAAAACAAAGTCGTGCGTCGAATATATGGCATTTTTGCGTTGGGATGGCGAGGCGCTGCCCGACATTGGGCGCAATATTCCCGGGCCTCCCTGCTGCTGGCGGCTTTGGCCACGCCCTTGGTCGTATCGGTGCATAGTGTTGTCAGCTTCGATTTCGCGGTCAGTTCTGTGCCAGGTTGGCACACCACTTTCCTACCGCCTTACTTCGTGTCGGGCGCGATTTTCTCTGGTTTCGCCATGGTGATGACGCTGGCCATTCCTATTCGCAAGTTCTACCACATGGAGGACTACATCACCGATAGGCACCTGGAGAATATGGCGAAGGTGATGTTGGCTACGGGGCTGATTGTCTTTTACGCGTACATCATGGAGGTGTTCTTTGCCTGGTATAGCGGCAATGAGTATGAGCAGTTCATGATTTACAACCGCATGACCGGGCCCTACGCCCCATATTATTGGGCCTTGATCTTCTTCAATGGCGTGGTTCCGCAGCTGTTGTGGTTGAAAAAGGTGCGACGAACTCCATGGATCTTGTTCCTGATCTCCATTGGTGTGAATATCGGCATGTGGTTGGAACGCTTCATCATCGTAGTGACCAGCTTGCACCGTGAATATCTGCCCTCGACTTGGGCCTATTACGCAGGAACCTTCTGGGATTGGTCGCTGTACATCGGCACCCTGGGATTCTTCTTCGCCCTTATTTTCCTGTTCCTGCGGGTGCTGCCTATGATCAACATGTTCGAGATGAAGGAATTGGTTCATCATCTTTCCCACCGAGGCAAGGAGCATTAAACCATGAGCGAATCCGTTTATGGCCTCATTGCTAAGTTCGATACGCCTGAAGAGGTTGTTGAGGCGACTCGTCGAGCGCGGGAGGCTGGATATCGAAAGATGGAGGCATATACGCCTTTCCCCATTGAAGAGCTGGCCGAGATTTTGGAATTCAAGCCCAAGATCCAATATCTTGTTTTTATTGGCGGCGTGTTGGGCGCCATCACCGGCTTTGCTCTCCAGTACTATGCCTCGGTCATCGCCTACCCGCTGATTATTGGCGGACGCCCCTTCAATAGTTGGCCTGCATTCATCGTTGTGATTTTCGAGTTGACCATTTTGTTCGCGGGGATAGCAGCCGTCTTTGGCATGTTGGGACTGAATGGATTTCCTCACCCCTATCATCCCGTTTTCAATGCCAAAGATTTCAATTTGGTCTCGCGAGATAAGTTCTTTTTGGTCATCGAATCCAGTGACCCGCGTTTCGACAAGGAACGCACCCGGGCCTTTCTTGAAAGCTTGAATCCCGAGGAAGTCACTGAAGTGCAGCCATAGGAGATTGCCATGCTACCCACGAAACGCACCCTTCCAACCATTCGTCGAGCGGGATTGGTTTGTGTGGTTTTTTGTCTGGCCCTTTTGGTCACCGGATGTACAATGACCATGCGAGATCAACCCCGCGTCGACCCGTACGAACCATCCGCCTTTTTCCCTGATGGGCAGTCTGCCCGCTTGCCTGTGGAGGATACCGTCCCCTATGGCGAGGCGCGCGTGGATGACGCCCTATATGCTGGTCAGGTCAATGGCCAATATGTCGAAGAGTTTCCCTTTGAAATCACCGAGCAGGATTTGAAGCGGGGTCAGGAGCGTTATGACATCTATTGCGCACCCTGTCATGGCTACACCGGCGATGGCGATGGCATGATTGTGCAACGGGGCTTCCGGCAGCCTCCAAGCTTCAACCAGGATCGGTTGCGGGAAGCTGCTCCGGGCTACTATTACTATGCTATTACAAACGGCTTCGGAACCATGCCCAGCTACGCCAATCGGATTCCTGTGCAAGATCGCTGGCTTATCATTGCTTACATTAAGGCGTTGCAGTTTAGCCAGCATGCTCCGGTTACCGAATTGCCCCAAGAGGATGTGGCCAAGCTGGAGGCTACGCAATGAAGGAGCGAACCATGAATCGAATCCAGGCTGATGAAAAGTTAATCAGTCGTTTACAATCGTTGCAAAAAATCTCATTGATTCTCGGCGTGCTGGGCTTTTTGGCCCTGGCTGCCGGATATGTCATGGGCGTCGATGATTTCTTCCCGTCCTATTTGATCGGCTGGGTCTTTTGGGTGCAAGTCGCCCTGGGCGCCCTGGTGATTTTGATGATTCAGAATAC
>WFTO01000154.1 GCA_015485435.1 Anaerolineae bacterium
CATAAGCCCGGCGGGTGGCGATGCGTCCTCGCGGGGTGCGTTCTAAAAATCCGAGCTGTAATAGATAAGGCTCCACGACATCCATGATAGTGTCCGACTCTTCACTGACCGAAGCGGCCAGCGTGTCCAGCCCGACCGGTCCGCCATGAAATTTGTGGATGATGGCTTCCAACACCGTGCGGTCCAGGCTGTCGAGTCCCAGGGTGTCGATTTCGAGAAGGGCCAGGGCGTCTTGCGCAACCGCCTGTGTAATCACGCCATCGGCTCGAACCTGGGCGTAATCGCGAACGCGTCTGAAAAGCCGTAGGGCGACTCGAGGGGTCCCGCGGGCGCGTTGAGCTATGACTTGTACGCCTTCCGTGGTGAAGGGTGTTTGAGTGAGTTCACAAGCGCGACGCACGATCCGTTCCAGCGAGGCGACATCGTAAAAATCGAACCGTAGAACTACGCCAAACCGCGCCCGCAGGGGCGAGGTTAATAAAGCAAGGCGGGTTGTCGCTCCGATGACGGTAAATTTGGGCAATTTCAGACGGATATTGCGAGCACTTGGGCCCTTGCCGATGACAATGTCCAGGGCGAAATCCTCCATGGCTGGATACAGGATTTCTTCGACCGCTCTGCCAAGCCGGTGAATCTCATCGATAAATAGGATGTCCCCCTGTCGTAAGTTGGTCAGGATGGCTGCCAGATCGCCTGCACGCTCGATAGCCGGACCTGCGGTAACTTTGAGGTTGACGGCCATTTCATTGGCGATGATGTGGGCGATCGTTGTTTTGCCAAGCCCGGGAGGGCCGTAGAGCAAAATATGGTCAAGGGTTTCACTTCGATGTCGCGCCGCTTCGATCAATATCTCGAGATTGTTACGCACCTTATCTTGGCCATAGAGTTCATCCAGCCGTTTGATGCGCAAAGCAGCGTCCAGACTATCCGTTGGTTGATGATGGGGGTCGATTGAGCGTTCTGACATGGTCTCATTATACCCGGTCGTTTGTTCTGCCTCAAGTCGCAATTCCTTTTTGCAGATAATAATCTTGCAAAAAAAGCGTATTTATGGTAAAAATGGCGCTCAACTTAGGTTTCCTGTAATTTATCTCACAATGCCCTCATCAAATCAAGGAATCCTGATCCTCTGAAACAAACGAGTAGCCAAACAGAGCCTATCGATTTTGTTTTGCTACGGATGTGATTTGTGATGAGGCTGGTAAATGGTTCAGTTATAAGCTTGGAGGTAAGCATGTTGGACGTCCAATTTATCGAACACAATAAGTTACAATTGCTTGCTGAACGAAAGACATTGCTGGAAGATATGGAGTTGTTGAAACAGACGCTGCAGGGTGAAGTGGATATGGATGTGGAAGAGGCGGATCCTGATATTATCGAACGGGAAAAAAGCGCCACGCTGCTGGAGGCCATGGAAGCCAAATTGGCGGATGTGGAGCACGCCCTGAAAGTCATCGAGGCCGGTCAGTATGGTGTCTGCGAACGATGTGGGATGGAGATTCCTAAAGAGCGTCTGGAAGTCAAACCCGAGGCTACGTTGTGTATCAAATGCCAAAGTGAAGTCGAGCGCATGTTGCGTCGAGGCATGAATCCGCAACGTTCTCGTTGGCATTTCCCCGTGGCATAGGAGACGACTCTATTGACGATTTAACGGGCTGGCGTTACAATCTGTAGCGTCAGCCTTTTTATTTGTGCAAAGGCATGTCTCAAGCGCCTCCCCGGTCATTCCCAATTCGTCACCATGGTCAACGAGGGAGGTTAAGCGAACGTCTTCATTGTCTATTCCCCCCACTTTTCTTCTCGCGGGAGTATGTTCATGGCTAAGGTGCATGTTTCTACTCATCCTCTCATTCAACATAAAGTTACAATCCTTAGGGATAAACAAACCGATTCACTACAATTTCGTAACCTGATTCGCGAGATCACGATTTTGTTGGCTTATGAGGCAACAGAGGATTTACGATTGAAGCCTATTAAAGTGCAGACGCCCCTGGCCGAAGCCGATGGATTTGAATTGGAGGAACGCATTGGTCTGGTTCCCATTTTACGAGCTGGGTTGGGAATGGTCAATGGTATTTGGGAGTTGATGCCACAGGCGGAGGTCTGGCATATTGGTCTCTATCGTGATGAACGCACGTTAAAACCTGTGGAGTATTACAACAAATTGCCTGTGGCGCCCACGGTTCAGGTTGTGCTTGTGTTGGATCCGATGTTAGCTACGGGGGGGTCTGCAGTGGCGACCGTTGATATTTTGAAACGATGGGGCGCGGAACGGATCAAATATCTGGGCATTATCGGCGCCCCCGAAGGGGTCAAACATCTGGCAGAGTCGCATCCAGACGTTGATATTTATCTGGCGGCGCTCGATAAACATCTGACGCCAGAACCGGAGAAACCGGGCGAGCCTCCTGCCGGATTTATCGTGCCTGGTCTGGGTGATGCGGGCGATCGTCAATTCGGCACAGGATGAGGGGGCCAAAATGAGTGTTCGGCCAAGTTGGGATGAATACTTCATGGGGATTGCCTTAAAGGTTGCAGAGCGCAGCACCTGTGATCGTGCACATGTAGGCGCGATTATCGTCCGCGATCGGCGGATTTTGACCACAGGTTATAATGGTTCACCCTCAGGGTTGCCGCATTGCGATGATGTCGGCCATTTGATGGTGGAAGGACATTGCGTTCGCACCTTGCACGCAGAACAGAACGCCATTATCCAGGCGGCTTATCATGGCGTTTCGGTCAAGGGTGGCGTCATCTATGTTACCCACCAACCCTGTCTTACTTGCGCAAAGATGATAATTAACGCTGGCATCAAACGCGTGGTTTATGCAGGTGAATATCCCGATAATCTGGCCCGGCAGTTTTTGGCTGAAGCAGGCGTCAGCTTGCAACGGATGATCTTGCCCACAGATAAGATGAGCGCCATAAAACGTCACGCTGCTGACAAAGCCGACTCCGAGGCGTCGGACCTCTGTTGTTCTTAGCCTTCCTCTGGTTTATGATGGAGTGAAGCGCCGTCGTTTTCGATGATAACAAGTATCCCCTGTGAGTTTCCAATTTTGCGGAGTCCATTATGCATCTTGATGAACAGTTTTACGAATGGCAAAGCGATAGTTTAATGATGAAAAATCCTGAGGATTGGAGGCCTGTATGGTATGGGTTGGGGATTTTATCATTTTTTATTGGTCTGGCCTTCCTACGGCGATATTTTGAGCGGAAACAATCCATGAAAATCATCATGAAACCATAAAGTGCATTTAGGAGATATGCACTATTCTTTACGCGTAAGCCAGTTATCGAATTCGTTCGATCTTATCCAATCCAACCCCACCCCACTCCACTCCACAAATTTATACCCACTTAAAGGAGGTGCTTTTATGGATCGACGCGAGGAAATCCTTGCCGCTGAACACGAGGTTTATTATCCCGCTCCAGACGTTATCGAAAAGGCGTACATCAAGAATTATGATGAGGTGTATTCCAAGGCCATGGCCGATATCGAGGCGTTTTGGGCAGAGCGGGCTCAGGAACTCGATTGGTTTGCCCCATGGGAAAAGGTTTTGGACGATTCAAATCCACCCTTTTATAAATGGTTTGTTGGCGCCAAGACCAACATTGTCCACAATGCGCTCGATCGTCATATTAAGACCTGGCGTAAGAATAAACTTGCGTTGATATGGGAAGGAGAACAGGGAGACAGACGCTCATACAGTTATTATCGTTTGTGGCAGGAAGTAAATAAATTTGCCAATGTGCTGCGAAGTTTGGGGGTGAAGAAGGGGGATACCGTGACGATCTATATGGGCCGCATTCCCGAACTGCCGATTGCTATGCTGGCGACGGCCAAAATCGGGGCAGTGCATTCGGTGGTTTATGGTGGTTTTAGTGAACAGGCGTTGGCGGATCGCATTGAGGATGCTCAGAGCCGCGTGCTGGTGACGGCTGACGGCGCCTGGTTGCGTGGAAAAACCGTTGATCTCAAGGATATCGCCGATGAGGCCGTGCATCGTTCGCCCGTTGTAGAACACATGGTGGTTGTGAAACGTACAGGACAGCAGGTCAATATGGAGCAGGGCCGAGATTACTGGTATCATGATCTGATGAGTCTGCCGATTGCCAGCAATCAGGCGGAGACTGAGGTCATGGATGCGGAGGACCCGCTTTTTATTTTGTACACTTCAGGAACGACAGGGAAGCCCAAGGGGGTGCTGCATACCCATGGGGGGTATCAAGTATATACCAGCACCACCTTGAAATGGGTGTTTGATCTCAAGGATGATGATCGTTGGTGGTGTGCAGCTGATCCTGGATGGATCACAGGCCATAGTTATATCGTCTATGCTCCCTTAATTTTGGGGGTAACGAGTTTCATGTACGAAGGAGCGCCGAACTATCCCTACCCCGATCGCTGGTGGCGGATGATCGAACATTATGGCATTACGGTGTTCTACACAGCTCCGACAGCGATTCGTGGATTAATGCGTTTTGGAGATGCGTGGCCAAACCGACACGATTTGAGTTCGTTGCGTCTGTTGGGCACCGTAGGCGAGCCGATTAACCCGGAGGCGTGGCGGTGGTACTATCGGGTGATAGGAAAGGAAAAATGCCCCATTATGGATACCTGGTGGCAGACTGAAACGGGCGGTTTTATGATTACGCCCATGCCTTGCGTGCCTCTAAAACCTGGGTCCGCCACAAAACCCTTCCCGGGTATTGACGCCGACATCGTGGATGAGGAGGGCGATCCTGTGAAGCCGAATGAAGATGGCTATCTTGTGATCAAGAAGCCCTGGCCCGGCATGGCGCGCACAATCTGGGGCGATCCTGAGCGTTATGTGAAACAATATTGGGAGCGTTATCAGGAGCAAGGTTATTACTTAACCGGCGATTCTGCACGCAAGGATGATGACGGTTATTTTTGGATCATAGGTCGCATTGATGATGTGATCAAAGTCAGTGGATATCGTTTGGGAACCGCTGAGATCGAAAGCGCATTGGTGAGCCATCCTGCCGTAGCCGAAGCTGCCGTCATTGGCATTCCTGACGAATTGAAAGGAAATGTGATTTGGGCATATGTGATTTTACGTCAGGGTTATGAGGGATCGGACAGGTTGGAAGATGAGTTGAAACAACATGTGCGACATGAAACTGGCCCCATCACCGTGCCCGCGAAGATATTTTTTGTCGATAGCCTGCCGAAGACCCGATCGGGTAAAATTATGCGCCGCGTTTTGAAGGCGAAAGCCCTAGGACAGGATGTTGGCGATACATCGACATTGGCGACCTGAGTTCAAGACTTGAATGCACCAGGCAACGTCAAGCCCCCGGTTTTCTGGCCGGGGGCTTGGTGGTTTGATGTTTTGTGGTGATTGCTGGGGGTGTTGGAGGCCTGTGGAAAACTAAGAGCGAAACTGTGGATAACTTTTGGGTTATACACAGTTTTATGCTATATCTGGTATATTCTGGCGGAGAGACCCCAAGATATTGGTGAACAAAGCGTTGTTTATTGGCGAGGTTTCTGGGCTATGGCAATAATGCTGGTGCCCCAAGGAAGACGGAAGCGTTTGAGAAGCGCGACTTCCATTTTCCCTACACCTTCAAGGATGGTGTTCAGCAGGGGTGGCGCGGGCTCCATCTCCACCTGATAGGCGTCCTCATCGAAGTGCGGTGACGCCATGTCGGGCTCTTTGCCCAGCCAGCGACGCAGTAAAATCACTCCTGCCCCTAAGGGAAACACCAGGAAGTTGTTGTAACCGCAATATGGCACTTCCCATCCGGCAGCTTCTAATTTTTGTTTTAGTTCAGGGGCGGTATAGCGCCGCTGGTGCAGATTGATGACATCATTGTGACTCCAAAGCCACATAAAAGCTGGAACGGTGACAATCAAGGTCCCGCCAGGTCGAGTCACCCGAAAGGTTTCATTGAATACGGCGTTTTCGTCAGGGATGTGCTCCACCGTGTCGAGCAAGGCGACGATGTCAAACGCGGCGTCCTCAAACGGCATCTTGGTAGCGTCGCCTTGGCGCACATCCCAGCCTCGAGCTTTGGCGACTTCAATGGGTTTTGGGTTAAATTCAAGGCCAACGATTTCATCCCCATATTGCGCCAGATTATGCATCATGTTGCCCGCGCCCGCGCCAACATCCAAAACGCGACGGCCTTGTTTTCCGGGCCCGGCGTATTTATCTAAAAGCGCCAGGATTGCACGGGTGCGTGATGCGAACCACCAATGTTTGTCCTCTTCAATCTGCACGAGCATAGGAGTGCTGCGAGACATTAATTTGGCTCCTTTTCTTTTGATGAATGAACCCATGAAGTTTCGATGATTCCAGGCGCTCTGTCAAGTTGAAGCATCTGGGAGACGTCGTGGATCAGAGATGCAGGACTGTCCAATGGTGAGCCTGTCTGTGCAA
Source organism: Anaerolineae bacterium (assembly GCA_015485435.1). Lineage (GTDB taxonomy): Bacteria > Chloroflexota > Anaerolineae > J102 > J102 > M2005. The sequence goes on from WFTO01000154.1 coordinate 6,414, forward strand.
TACTGATGAATAACGCATGCCTTCTGCCGCATGTGTCATCTGGCAAATTCGTCGATAACAACCATCGGCGGAAGGGCCGTAGCAGGCATTCTCTTTCGTAAGTCAGCAAGGTCCAATTCAAGCGGTGGTCGTGGGTGGAGGGGTCGGCGGCACAGTCAAGGTTCGATAGGTTCGAATCCGCACCTGACCAGGCCGACCTCCTTTGACCTTGCGGAGATGTTTGCGCTGTGTCACGATCACTGACACTTTGGTGTCGTTTCGGGCTCGCGAATGCCAGGCCGCCCAGGAGGCCGCTTGCAGCAGGATGCTCTCCGGCGGCTTTCTGCCCTGGGTGCGTATGAGCACGTGGGAGCCAGGAACGTCTTGTGCATGCAACCAGTAGTCCTCGGGATGAGCCAGTTTCCATGTTAGCTGTTCATTTTGGAGGGCGTTGCGACCAAGAAAGATGTCGAAACCTTCGCTGGTATGAATGTGAATGGGGCGAGAACGGGGCGCTTTGGTTCGTTTTCGCTTAGAGGCGGCGACCAGTCCTGAGGCCAACAATATTTCTTTGATTTCTTCTAATTGGGGCGAATTGTCTGCCAAGAGCGTATCGTGTTCCAGTTGATCGAGCCAGGCGAGATCGCGGTCAACGTTCACTAACAGCTCGGGAATTTTTTCGGCTGCTCGTTTTGCTTTTTGATATCTGGCGAAATAGGCCTGTGCATTTTCACTCGGCGTTTTGGTTGGGTCCAGGGGTATGTACAGAATCTCTTCTCCTGTGTCCGCCAGCAACTCTTTGTCGCCAGGTCGAATTTTCCATGCGTAGGTTAATATCCATTCACCGAAAGCGCGTAATTGAGCGACATCCTCTTCGCCCACAGCCTGTTTGCCCAGGCTGGCTTGCCGCGCGAGCAGCTTTTTTCGCGCTTGCGTAATGAGTGCAAGTACCTCTTGGCGTCGGCCTGCATAACTATCTGCGCCCAGCATGGCCTCGTAATACATTTGCGCCGCCACACTTATGCTGGGGAGATAGGCGATGGCTTTCAGGTGGGTCAGTTCGTAAGGGGCGAACGCCTGTGGATGGCCCTGAGTATCCAGCGCGACCGTGGGCGCCCATCCGCCTTGACGAGGCAACGTTCGGAACCACATGATCACTTCCATGAGGTTCGAAGCATGCAAGTTGGGATGGGTCACATCCGCCTGTGCATCACCTGTTGTCCGAAAAAGCAGTTCCCGCGCAGCCAGAGGACTGAGCCCAGCAATATTCTGGACGAGGATCCTCCAGAAAGGCTTACCTGCCACGGTTTGGTGCAATAGCCGTTTCAGGTCTTCTTCTTTGATGAGGTCTATGGGCAGCTTGTGTCGTTGCGGCGGGGGCGGCATATAGGGGTGTCCAGGTCGCACAGTCCGTTGTGTGCGTTCATTCCGTTCGAAATGACGTAAGGAGGCTAAAACATCGCTATTTCCATCATTCAAAACAAGATTGCTCCATCTTCCCATAATCTCAGCCACGAGTACGCTATCTCCATAGACTGGATGTGTAAATGCAAGATAAATGATGCGTTCCCACGTCGGCTGAATCAGTCGGGTTAATCGTGCGCCACGTAGCCTCTTTCGGGCAAGGAGAAGAAAAGGGCCATCACGCGTCACCCCGCGTCGGGCCCGCTCTCGCAATAAATGCACGCGCGGGGCTTTTACATCGATGCTAATAAGCAACCAGCGGCGCTCTCCATCTCGAAAGATTTCCAACGCCAGACTTTGCTCATCGGGCTGGAGCACAACTTGCACGCGTCCACTCACCAGGGTTTCATCTAGTTCTCGTCCAATCGCAGCAAGGGTGATAGCATCCATGGCGACATTGTATCATAGGGGTGGTCTATTGCATTCCCCGGCAATGCCGGGTACAATCAAAATAACCATCACTATTCCATCCGCCTATTTCAATGGAACGTCTATGGCCAAGAGAAAACAGCAGAAAAATCTGGTCATCCGACTTCTGGAAAGCAAAAAAATTCCCCATCAATTCTTCAGGTATGATCCCGACATTTATGTGTCAGCGCCCCAGGTGGCCGAGGGCATTGGAATGCCCGCGCGACAGGTGTTTAAAACCCTGGTGACTTTGCCCGATCGAGGCAAACCTGCACTGGCTGTGCTTCCTGCCGACGCAGAATTGGACCTGAAGGCTCTGGCCAGAGCTGTGGGGACGAAAAAAGCCCGAATGGCGCCTTTGGCCGAGGCGGAAAGGATGACCGGCCTGCAAAAAGGTGGGATCAGCGCTTTGGCCCTCATCCACAAAGGATTTCAAGTAATATTGGATGAAAGCGCCAGGAATTTTCCTGAAATCGCCATGAGCGCGGGGGTCCGTGGCATGCAAGTGCTTCTCTCCCCCGACGATTTTATCAAGTTGACCAACGCAAAAGTGGCGCCTATCGCCCGTTTTTCGCAATGAATCTCGAAATAAGGAGGCCATCATCGACCGTTTGACCTCATCCCAAAAACTATTTGTCGGCATCGCCCTGATCGCCGCATGGACGGCTACCCTGGGTAGTCTGTACTTTAGCGAAGTGCTCAAGTTTGTCCCTTGTAGCCTTTGCTGGTACCAGCGCATTTTCATGTATCCGCTGTCGTTGATCCTGCTGATCGGTTTTATCCGTCAGGACAAAGGGATCTTTGCTTATGTGTTGCCCTTCTCCTTGATCGGGATAACGCTGTCAACCTATCATTATCTTTTGCAAAAGACCGATCTGTTTACAAGCAGCACCGTATGCGACACGGGAATTCCATGCACGACTACCTGGATCAATTGGTATGGGTTTATCACCATTCCCTTTCTTGCGCTTACAGCGTTTCTCATCATCTCCATTATGGGGGCGATGTTTTTTCTTGATGAAACCGACGAAGCAGCCTAGTTTCGGAGACCTCTTATGACCAAAGCCCCACAAACCGCCCCTTCCACATCCGCCACCGGAACGGAAGATGAGATTGATGTGACAGTGGGACCCGTTAATACATCCTTCGCCCCGTTGGAGCCCGATGATATTGTCTCCACGGCGGCATCATCATTGGATACAGAAGCGACAGAAGATGACGGGCGTCAGGAATCACCGGAGAGGGCGTTGCCGCCATTGATGGCCGCGACCAATGGTCATGATGATGTGATGCTTGGATGTTTGCGCGATATGTTGTTGGTATTGGTTAGCGTCTTGCTTGCTTCCGCCTTCATCTTTGGGATTTTGTTTATTCTCAATGGTACGCTTTTGTTGAATGATCGCGAGAAGGTAACCCAGCTGGCATTGGCCCAATCTCGGCTGCAAACCCAATTATCCAGACATGAAAGCCAGCTGGCTGCACAAAAAGAGGCTTTGGCCACTGTGGATGCGCGTATTCTTGGTCTGGAAGATCGCATTGAGTCGTTAGAAACGCAACAGAAACACCAACAAGGTCAGATCAACGCACTTCAGGCGCGCGCCGATGAAATCGAACAGGCTGCGGAGGTTACGAGGCAACAGCTCGGCGAATTACAGATGCAGCATGACAATATGGTTGACAATGTGGCCGCGCTCGAGAAAGCGATCACCGAGATGCGAGGGTTTGTTGACGAGACGCAAGCTAACCAGGCTAACGGGGATGTCGCAGCGAGGCGGTTTGATCTTTTCATCGAGGGACTGCGTAAGTTGATCGCAGAGGTGTCAGCGGAAGAGTCAAATTTAGGGACGCCAGGCCCCACGACCTCGGCTACACCGCCCCTTATCGGCACACCACTGCCAGAAGCGAAAGGCGTATTAACGCCTACGATCACTCTGACGTCCACCATCACCTTGTCGCCAACCGAGACCATGACTGCGACCGAGCCTCTGACCTCCTCACTCGACGTTCTGGAACTCTTTCCTCCATCCTCTCCCTTGCCAACGCCTTCCGTCTCACGTGGCGTCATCTATGGGGTCATTTGGCAAGACGCCAACGCCAATGGCGCGCCCGACCCCGGTGAGCTTCCCGCCCGCGGCGTGTTGGTTTCGTTACAGGATGCCCATGGGAATCCATTGCTCAACATGATTACGGGTGAGGATGGACGTTTCGTCTTTATCAACATGCCGCCCGGCCATTACCGGGTGGCCGTTGTGCCTGCGCCCACACAGATTCTCACAACCGACAATCCTCAATCGGTGGGGATTCGTGCAGGAGATCGGCTCGAAATCAATTTTGGTGTTGCACCTCCCTGAACGTTGATGGTCACCTGCTGATCCGCCATTTCGCAGGCGTTTAGGCCTTGCGGATGATGGCGTGTAGCCTCCTCATTGCTAAGTTCTCATTATCTTTCTCATAGAAAATGGCTATGACGCAATACGAAGTTGTGATCGGTTTGGAAGTCCATGCCGAGTTGATCACAAAATCGAAGATGTTTTGTTCGTGCAGCGCGGATTTCTTTGGCGCTGCTCCCAACACCCATGTATGCCCTGTATGTTTGGCGATGCCGGGCGCTCTGCCCGTCATTAACAAAGAGGCGGTGGCCCAAACCATTCGAGCCGGTCTGGCATTGCATTGCACCATAGCGGAGGATGTCCGCTTTGAACGCAAGAATTATACCTATCCTGACCTGCCTAAGGGATATCAGATCAGCCAATATGAGTTGCCTCAGGCTGTGCGCGGATGGTTAGAGATCGACACACCGAATGGGCCCAAACGAATTGGCATTACTCGCGCTCATTTAGAAGAGGATACGGGGAAACTTGTGCATGAAAATGGCATTAGCTTGGTTGATTACAATCGGGCAGGCGTTCCCTTGCTGGAAATCGTCTCCGAGCCAGATATGCGATCCATCGAAGAGGTCAACGAATATTTGACGCGATTACGACAATTGCTCATTTACATTGGCGCAAGCACAGGGGATCTTGAAAAGGGTGCCATGCGCATGGAAGCCAATGTATCTTTGCGTCCGGCTGGCAGCCAGGAGCTGGGCACTAAGGTGGAAATCAAGAACCTGAACAGCTTTCGGTCGGTGCGCAATGCGTTGGCTTATGAAATCGCTCGTCAAGAGCGTGTTTTGCGCTCAGGTGGCAAGATTGAGCAGGTGACTTTGGGATGGCTGGAGCAGGAAGGTCGGACCTATGTTCAACGCTCTAAGGAAGATGCACATGATTATCGCTATTTCCCAGAGCCCGATCTGCCGTCATTACATATCGACCGGGCATGGGTGGATGAGCTTGCCGCCAGCCTACCGGAATTGCCTCGTGAGCGACGTCGGCGCTTTGTTGAACAGTATGGTCTCAACGAGAAAGACGCAGACATTCTCACTGCAGAACGCGCCATTGCAGATTATTTTGACGCTTTGGTCAGCGAGGTGGGTGAAGCCCTTCCTCCCAAAAAGATCGCCAATTGGGTGATGGGAGACCTCTTTCGATTGGTCAATGAGAGTGGGCGTTCCATCGCCGATATCTCGGTGACGCCAGCCAGGTTTGCTGCGCTTCTGAAGCTGGTGGCGGGGAAAACCATCAACGCCAATACAGCCAGTCAGGTGTTGAAAAGCATGTTCAAGACGGGCGAGGATGCGATGTCCATCGTTGAACGTGAAGGGTTGGCTCAAGTGAGCGACGCCACTGCTTTGGCGCAGATGGTCGATCGTCTTCTTAGCGAACATCCCGATGAAGTCGCCCGCTATCGCGATGGCAAGACCCAGCTTTTTGGGTGGTTTGTGGGACAAATCATGCGCGAGACCCGAGGAAAAGCCAATCCGAACATTGTACGCCAGTTGTTAAAAGAACGTCTTGAAGCTTAAATCCAACCATATTCCACAATGGTCGCCAATAGCATCTTGGACGATGTTTTTCTACACAAGTCGATAGGGAGATGTTCTCATGCGCCGAATGATTATCGATACCGACACTGCATCTGATGACGCTGTAGCCATTCTCATGGCCTTACAATGGCCCGATGTGCATGTGGAAGCCATCACTGTTGTGGCTGGCAATGTTCCACTGGAACAGGGCGGGATCAATGCCCGTTATACGGTGGAGGTTTGTGGCAAGGAGACGCCGGTCTATCTTGGAGCGGAGCGACCATTGCTTCGAGAACCGGTCCATGCGCACTTTTTCCATGGCGAAGATGGCATGGGAAACATGCATTATCCTCCTCCAAAACGGCCTATCGCGGGGCGAAATGCCGTACAAGAATTGATCCATCGTTTTGGGCAGGCCCCTGGTGAGATCGAGCTTGTCACTTTAGGGCCGCTTACCAACATCGCATTGGCGTTGCGCCTGGAGCCCAAATTGGCGCAATGGGTCAAGCACTGCTACATCATGGGGGGCGCAGCAAACACCGTGGGCAATATCACGCCTGCAGCGGAATACAATATGTGGTTCGATCCTGAGGCGGCGAAGATCGTCTTTCACTCGGGGATGAAAATCACCATGTTGGGGTGGGAACTCTGTCGAGGAGAAGCGAATTTGACGGATGAGGAAATCGCCATGATCTATGGTTTTGGCACAGTGCGCGCGAAATTTGCCATGGACTGCAATAAATCCGCGCTCAAAGCCAGCAGAGAATGGTTGCATGATCCAGGACTTGGTTTATGTGATCCCACCGCGATGGCAGTGGCGCTAAACATCGATGTTTGCGTGCGAAAAGGGACGTACTTTGTAGATATTGCCGTGGGGGATGAGATCACCCGGGGCATGACCGTGGTGGATCAACTGGGCGTCACGAATCAACCACCCAACATCGAAGTATGTTGGGAGATTGATCCTGTCCTATGGAAGGAGACGCTGTATCAAGCTTTAAGATAATGGTAGTGCATGATGGCCGGGAGCGGATCGCCTCGCTCCTGGCCTGTCGATATCAGGACGCGAGGGCGCTGGCCAGGGATGGTAGGGAGCTTTCGTGGGGTTCGGATGATGGAGTTTCCACTCCTTTGGAGATAGTGTTATAATACCAAATGCATCATATTAAAATGTTGAGTGGCAACGTCGCCTTTTCAACAACATTCTCAACTTAATACATCGCTTAGTTGATACAAATCAATAGATCCTGACACAAGGAGGTGTTATGGCTACAGTAGCCAAGAAGTCTAAGAAGACACGGTCTTCGGGGCGTCCATCGGATCATTTAACCGATGAACAATTGCTGAAGATGTATAAAACCATGATCCTCAGCCGTAAGTTGGATGAGCGCAGTTGGGTGTTGAATCGTCAGGGGAGGGCGCCATTTCACATTTCTGGCATTGGACATGAGGCCATCCAAGTGGCTGCGGCGGCAACCATTCGCCCCGGATATGATTGGGTCTATCCTTACTATCGTGATTTGGCTTTTATTTTGGCGCTGGGCATGAAGCCTGTGGATCACCTTCTGGGCCTGCTAGGAAAAGCGGGCGATCCCAGCAGCGGTGGCATACAGATGCCATCCCATTTCTCGAATGCCAAGTTGCGAATCGGTAGCATCTCTAGCCCAGTAGCGACCCAGGTGCCAATTGCTGCGGGCACGGCGCTGGCATGCAAGCTCAAAGGCACAGACGAAGTCACGGTGGTTTGTTTGGGCGAAGGCTCCACCAGCGAGGGGGATTTCCACGAGGGGTTGAATTGGGCTGGCGTACATAAGCTGCCCCTGGTCTGTATCGTGCAGAACAATCAATACGCCATTTCGGTGCCCATGGAGAAGGAAATGGCAGTGAAGAATGTGGCGGATCGCGCGGCGGCGTATGGCATCACTGGTGTGGTGGTGGATGGTAACGACATCCTGGCGTGCTACGACGTGATGTATGAAGCCGTCGAGCGAGCCAAACGCGGCGATGGCGCCACTCTGGTAGAGGCCAAAACGTATCGAGTCACCCCGCATTCCTCCGATGATGATGATCGCACCTATCGCAGTCGTGAGGAAGTGGAGCGTTGGAAGAAGCGTGATCCCATTCTTCTCTTTGAAAAAGTACTATTTGAGCGTGACATACTCACAACCTCGTTACAGAAAGAGATAGAAGATTGGGCGATTGCCGAGGTGGATGCAGCCGAGGAAGCGGCGGTGAATGCGCCCTATCCAGAAGTCGAAGAGATGCATAAGCACCTTTATGGTCCCATGCCGAATTGGGAGGATTGAACCATGGCGATTATGAATAATATCGAAGCCCTGCGCGAAACGCTTCGCCAGGAGATGGAACGCGATCCCAGGATCGTGATTACAGGGGAGGATGTGGGGCCCCGCGGCGGCGTGTTCCGAGCCACCCAGGGCCTGTATCAGCAGTTTGGTGAAAAGCGCGTCATCGACACCCCTCTGGCAGAGCTTTCGATCGTAGCCACGGGCATTGGCATGGCGCTGACTGGTTATTTTAAACCCATCGTCGAGATTCAGTTTGCCGATTTTATCTTTCCTGCATTCAATCAGATTTTGAGCGAGGCCGCGCGAATGCGATATCGAACGCGCAGCGACTGGACGGTGCCGCTGATTATTCGCGCACCCTATGGCGGTGGTATCTCGGGTGGGTTATACCATTCGCAATCTGTCGAAGCTTTCTTCGCACACATCCCAGGTTTGTACGTGGTGGCTCCATCTACGCCTTACGATATCAAGGGCATGTTGCGCGCTGCCTTGCAGCTAGATGACCCGGTTCTTTTCTTTGAACACAAAAAGACCTATCGTCTTATTAAAGGCGAGGTCCCAGAAGAGGATTATGTGGTTCCTATCGGCAAAGCGGCCATTCGTCGTGAGGGGGATGATCTGACCGTCATCAGCTATGGCCTGGCGATGCATGATGCGGTGAAGGCCGCTGATATGTTGGCTGCAGAGGGCATCTACGCGGAGGTCATTGATTTGCGCACGCTACGGCCGCTGGATAAAGAGACCATCCTGGCATCGGTCAAGAAGACTGGAAAGGTGCTCATCGTTCATGAAGACAATCCAACGGTTAGTGTCAGTAGCGAGGTGGCCGCTATTATCGGGCAGGAGGCATTCGAATATCTGGACGGCCCCATCACCCGTTTGACGCCCCCTGACGTTCCCGCCGTGCCGTTCAGTCATCCTCTCCAGGATGCCTTTATGTTGAATCCCGAAAAGATTGCACGTGCCATGCGAACGTTAGCCGCGTATTGATGTTTCAGAATGGCAGAGCTGGCATTGGCGCGTTTGTGGCAGATCGACTATCGTATACCTACACATCTGATGCAGCGATGACCGCGCGCATCAACGAGACTGCATGAGTTCCAGCTAAGGATAGAAACTATGGTCACAAAAGTTATCATGCCCCAATTGGGGGAATCAGTCGTCGAAGGAACCATCACGAAATGGTTGGTCAAAGAAGGCGATGCCGTCAAACGATATGATCCTTTGCTCGAGGTTTCTTCCGATAAGGTCGATACGGAAGTGCCCTCGCCTGTGGATGGGACTATTCTGAAGATCGTTGTTCCCGAAGGTTCCACAGTGCATGCGGGCGCTCTCATCGCCCTGATTGGCCAACCTGGCGAGGCGATGCCTGAGGATGTGGACGAAGCACAGGCGTCATCGTCCAAGATGATGTCCACGGAGGAAGCGCCACGCCCCAAGTCTGACCATGGGAAACAGAAAGATATCGGCTTTATCAGTCCGGTTGTTGCCAGGTTGGCCGCGGAGTATCAGGTGGATCTGACTCAGGTCAAAGGCACAGGCGTCCGTGGACGTATACGGAAAAAGGATGTGTTGAACTATATCAAACAGCGAGAGGCTCAGGCAGTTAAGGAGGAGGCGCTTCCCGAATGGGAGAAGCCTGGCTCAGGCGATTTGTTTAAACCTACTACGATGGAGGAGTATGCGCCCATTCCCGCGCCGCCTAAACCTGGTCCCAAACCCTCTGCACCGCCACCTGCGGGCGCTCCGCATTCGCCGCCTCCGTCGCCTCAGCCGCCACCTCCATCACTGCCTGGGGATGAAATCGCACCTCTTGGCCGTATGCGCCGCCTTATTGCCGAGCATATGGTGCAATCAAAGCGTATCTCCCCTCATGTGACCACGGTGTTCATGGTCGATATGAGCAATGTGGTCAAACATCGCTATACTCATAAAGAACGCTTCGCCCGTGATGGGGTCAAATTGACCTTTACGCCTTATTTTATTGCAGCAATTGCGCAGGCGTTGAAACAACATCCCTACGCCAATAGTTCCTGGTCCGAGGAGGGCATTGTATTGCATCGCGCCATCAACATTGGGATGGCTACGGCTATTGATGATGGTTTGATTGTTCCGGTTATCAAGCATGCAGATGGATACAATCTTTTGGGGTTGGCCCGCTTAGTGAATGATCTGGCCGATCGGGCGCGTGCTGGCAAGCTCACGCCGGATGAAATCCAGGGAGCCACGTTTACATTGACCAATCATGGCACCTCTGGCAGCCTGTTTGCTTCGCCTATCATCAACCAACCCAATGCAGGAATCCTGGGCGTGGGCGCGATCCATAAAGAACCTGTGGTTATCAGTCAGGGCCACCCTCTCTTGCCCGACCCCGAAGATTACATAGCCATTCGCCCTGTGGCTTATCTTAGCTTTAGCTTTGACCATCGTATTTTGGATGGAGCGACTGCCGATGCCTTTGTTGCTGCGGTCAAGGATATCCTCGAACACTGGACTGAGTAGGAAGCCTGTGCCATGTTGGGCTTGTGTAAAGCCCCTGTGAAGTAAAAACGCCACGGAGTATCGCTGGCATTTGACATCAGGCGAAGCTCCGTGGCGTTTTCCTGCGACTGGTAGGAATTCTGACGTCAACGCACACAGCACAGGCGTACGGTCGGGCTACGTTGAAAACGCCCCCTTAGTGTTCCTGCCAGTAGCGTAACAATTCAGCCAGTTCAGCAACACCTGTTTGATTAGAGATGCGTAATCGCTTGAGTTCGAAGAGATGTTGATTGTCCTGTTCAACGCCTGGTTGCGTGGTCACCGCTCCCCAAAAGCCCGCGGAGTGAAAAATGTCGATCACCGATCGGTCGTAAGATCCGGATGGATAGGCCAGCACCCGCGGTTTTTGTCCCAGGTTGGCTTCAATGGTCTGGCTGCTGCCCAAGGCCTGCCATATAAGGTAATCCGTATCTTTGCCTCGCAGATCGGGGTGATTGCGGCTATGCGAGCCGATCTCCATGCCGGCAGCCGCCATTTCTCTCCAAGCATCCCAGGTGGCATAACGGGCATAGTTAGGATCGGTGGCTGCTAGGTCGGCGAAATCGGTAATCACAAAAAAGACGCCGATCATCCCATGTTCGCGTAAGGCCGGGAAGGCATTCAAATAGTTGTCTTTGTAGCCGTCATCAAAGGTAAGTACGATGGGCTTGGGAGGCAGTTCCGGAAAGCCACGTTGCAAGTATGAAATCAGGTCCGCTAAACGGATGGTGGTGTAACCTTGCTCTTGGAGATAATCCAGGTGTTGCTGGAAGATTTCAGGGGATAGGGAAAGCTTCCTCCGGTATGCATCCGACCC
>WFTO01000155.1 GCA_015485435.1 Anaerolineae bacterium
GCGCAGCTGCGAGGCGCCAATATTTATCAGCGACGGGTGTATCTCGATCTTGATGGCGAAGATTTTTTGGGGGGTGGGAAGATCGGCCCACCTTACACCCAGGAAGATATCAATCGTTTGGCAGCGATGGGCGCCAATTTGGTGAACATCTCTCATCCAGGATTGTTCACCGAAGAGCCGCCTTACGTAATCGATCCAGATGTCGAGGCAAATTTGGATAAGCTCCTCGCCATAGTAGCCGAAGCCGACATGTACGCGGTGATTACCTTCCGCACGGGCCCGGGGCGGAGTGAGTTTTGGGCGTTTGTGGGAGAGGATACACAATCGGACCCAGAGGCGGGTTGGTTTTCTGCCAGTTATTACAATAACCGCGTATGGAATGATCGCGATGCTCAAGACGCCTGGGCGGCTATGTGGCGATATACGGCTGAGAAGTACAAAGACAACCCTGTTGTGATTGGTTATGATTTGATGTGCGAACCAAACGCCAATGAGGTGGGTTCCTTTCCTGATGGGCCTTTTCTCGATATTTGGGATGCGGCGGAATTTTACGTTCGCTATGCAGGCTCCCTCTACGATTGGAATCAGTTTTATCCGCGCGTGGTTGCCGCCATTCGCGAAGTGGATGCGAACACGCCGATTTTGGTGGGAGGCATGGGTTATAGCGCGATTGATTGGTTGCCCTATCTTCAACCCATCTCAGATCCGTATATCGTTTACACGGTGCATCAGTATGCGCCCATGGTCTACACCCATCAGGAACCACCCGAGTTTCCCATCACTTATCCCGGGTTTTTTGATGGGGATGAGGATGGCGAACCGGAACAGGTGGATCGCTCCTGGCTCGAGAGCCTGTTGACGACGGTCGAGGCTTTTGTCGAGGAGCATGAGGCTGTGGTGGCCGTCAATGAGTTTGGCGTCATGCGTTGGGAGCCGAATGCCGCGCAATTCTTGGCGGATGAGATGGCGTTGTTTGAGCGGCTGGGGTTGAATTCTGCACTTTGGTTGTGGGAAAGCAGTTGGGATCCCTACGCCAGCGAGGTTGACGCTTTTAATTTCCGACATGGGCCCAACCCTGATCAGCATCAGGATGTCCCCACCAGCGCCTTGATCCAGGTGATCGAGAATTACTGGTCTCACAACCAGGTGCGGCCATCCACAGAGCGATCGCCGAACACATATTATGTGCGCGTCGATGGCGGTTCGCCCACGCAATGCACCGGTCTCGTGGATGCCCCCTATCCGGGCGAAGGGCTTCATCAGCCCTGCGCCTGGGATCATCCATTCCGGGCTTTGCCGCCTGATGGTCCTGCCCGATTGCGTGGCGGCGACACCCTGATCATCGGCCCAGGCTCCTACCGGATGGGATTTGGCGCTCCTGGCGCTCAAGTTAACGGAGAACAGTGTGCGGCGGATTATCCCTGGGGTTGCGTTATGCCGCCCATCCCGTCCGGGCCCGATGCCTCACAGCCAACGCGTATTTTAGGGGCGGGATGGGACCAGGGCTGCACCAATCCACCCGAACTGTGGGGAGCCGAACGCGCTGCGCATATTCTTGACTTGAGCAACAGCCGTTACATCGAGATTGCCTGTCTTGAAATCACCGACCATGCAAGCTGCGCGGAGTTTCATTCCGGCGACTTTGCCTGTGAACGCAGCCAATTCCCCTATGGAAACTGGGCCTCTACGGGGATTTACGCCCAGGACGCTAGCAATGTGTTACTGCAGGACCTCAACATCCACGGGCTGGCGAATGCCGGCATCCACGCAGGGCGTCTGCGCGATTGGGAGGTGGCGCGCGTGCGGTTAGTGGGGAATGGTTGGGTTGGATGGGATGGTGATATCTTGGGCGAGGATGCCAACAATGGCGTCATGCGCTTTACGCACTGGACGGTTGCCTGGAATGGTTGTGTGGAAACCTGGCCCGAGGAGACGCCTATCGGATGCTGGTCGCAAAGCGCTGGCGGGTACGGCGATGGCGTGGGCACCGGCGCCACAGGAGGAGATTGGATTATCGAGGATTCCCTTTTCGCCCATAATACCTCCGACGGGCTCGATCTGTTTTATCATACCCTGGGCGGGAAGATCGTGTTGCGGCGCGTACGGTCTGAGGGCAATGCTGGAAACCCAGTCAAGGTGACGGGAGAAACGCTGATAGAGAACAGCGTGCTTATTTCGAATTGCGCATTTTTTGATGATCAACCATTCACCTATCTGGTGGATGCCTGTCGCGCCCTGGGAAACGCCCTGTCGTTGTATTTTATGGGCGGAGAAACCATTCAATTGATGAACAACACCGTGTATGGGCAGGGCGATGGTTTGGTAGCCGCCGGTCCACGCGATCCAGGGAGTTGCACTGGTCAAGAGCGTTTGATAGGGCGTAATAATCTTTTTTTGGGCGATGTCGATTATTTCGATTCAGGCGATCTCTCCTCTCTTTTCTATGAGGAGGGGTGTCCAAACCTGCACTTTGATGGTGATTACAACCTCTTTGCCCGCGTGAAGTTGAGCGCTTATCAACCCGGCGCGCACGACGTTGCCGCGGATCCGAAACTCAATGGACCGTTTTCGGGGCTGCAATGGGGCATGGAGCTGACGCAAGACAGTCCGGCCATCGATGCTGGCACGGCCACCATGGCCCCGACCATCGACATTCTGGGGCGTCCCAGAGATAGCCTGCCAGACATAGGCGCTTATGAGTGGCACCCCTCCTCGGAAGCCACCTTCACGCCCATGGTGAGTCCATCCCCAAACATTCAGCTTTATCTCCCCTGGGTGCGTTAATGCCTGATGAACGCTGGATAGGGCGAGGCGTCATCGTCCCATCGCTGGCGCATCAGGCGAAGCAGCGTGGGGCAACCACTTAATTGTCGACGAGCAAGGAGCCATAGACGGGTTCGAATCGGGCAGTGAAGTGCCGCAAAACAGGAGGCTCTTCAATGATGCGAACTCCACGAATGCGCGGTGCGATCTCTTTTACATAATCAAAGACCTCGGCGATGTAATCGACATGGCTTTGTGTATACACCCGCCGGGGGAACGCCAGTCGTACCAGTTCCATAGCGGCTGGTTGTTCGCTGCCGTCGGGCTGTCGACCAAACATCACCGACCCGATTTCGACGGAACGGATACCTCCCTCGATGTACAGCACCAGAGAAAGCGCCCAGGCGGGATACTCGTTCCAGGGAATATGGGGCAATAGCTTGCGGGCGTCGATATAGAGGGCATGGCCTCCCGTGGGCTCGATAAATGGGATCCCGGCCTCTTTCATTCGATCGCCCAGGTATTCAATGGAGCGAATGCGATATCGCAGATAGTCTTCATTCAAGGCTTCAAACAGCCCCGCGGCAATGGCTTCGAGGTCATAACCGGCCAAACCGCCATACGTCGGAAAACCCTCGCCGAGGATCTCCATGTTGCGGCATTTTTGGGCCAGATCGTCGTCATTCAGGGCTAAAAAGCCACCGATATTCGCCATACCATCTTTTTTCGCGCTCATGGTGGCGCCATCGGCATAGCTGAACATCTCCTGAGCGATCTCCAATGGCGTCTTCTCTGCGTAGCCCTCTTCGCGTAATTTGATGAACCACGCATTTTCAGCAAATCGACAGGCATCAATGAAGAAGGGAACGCCGTATCGATGCGCGATCTCGCTGGCCCCGCGAATATTGGCCATGCTGACCGGTTGTCCACCACCCGAATTGTTGGTTACTGTAATCATGACCAAAGGCACTTTACCTGGATGATCCTTTAACACCTGTTCAAGTTTCGCCAGATCCATGTTGCCTTTGAAGGGGTGATACTGTTCGGGGTGTCGGGCTTCGGGGATGGGGATGTCCAGGGCGATGGCTTGTCGATATTCGATATTGGCCCGCGTGGTGTCGAAATGGGTGTTGTTGGGGACAATATCGCCCGGCTTTAGGGCAGAGCCAAACAAGATGCGTTCGGCCGCCCGACCCTGATGTGTTGGCAAGATATGTTTAAAGCCGGTGATTTCTTTGACGGCGTCCCTGAAACGATAGAAGGAGCGGGCGCCTGCGTACGATTCGTCGCCCAGCATCATGCCCGCCCATTGACGAGAGGACATGGCGCCGGTCCCCGAATCGGTCAACAAGTCAATGAGAACATCGTCGGCTTTTAGCAAAAAAGGGTTGTAACCCGCCTGTACAATTGCCTCCAGCCGGTCTTCGCGGGTGGTGCGACGGATTGGCTCAACCGTTTTAATTCGGAATGGTTCGATAATGGTTTTAAATTCCATGGGGCGCTCCTGAAGGAAAATCGGTTGGAATGGGAGAATAGAAAATGTTCTGTTAGGAGGATCGCGCGTTCTCCTAACAATTGTATCTGAAGAGACGGCTTATCCATAGAGCCTGTCGTCATTCATTGTAAGTCCTATGGCTTTTACGGGCAATTATCTTGGTATTCCCAAGGCCCTTTTGTTACAATGATTGTCTTAGAGCATTGATTTGCAATCCCACACACAAGGCATGGTCATTTTTATGAGCGACAAAGTGATTGTCACCCTACGCAAGGAGCAATGGGAGGCAGAGCCCGGCAAGACGGCTCGCCAGATCATCGAAGAACGAGGCCTGAATCCCGAGAATTTTTTGACGATGATCAATGGACAATTGGTTGATGACAGCACCCGGTTGAAGCCTGGCGATCATTTGAAATTAGTAGCCGTGATCTCCGGAGGCGGCGATGCCTCGTAAATGTCGCAAATGCAGTCGGCCCGCCGTGATCAATATGCGCCAGCACAAACTGGCGTTGTGCGCGGAACACTATCCTGAATGGATCATCGCCCAAACAGAACGGTTCATCAAAAAATACCACATGTTCACCCGTTCCGATCGGGTGTTGGTTGCGGTGAGCGGCGGCAAGGACTCTTTGGCGCTATGGGATGTGCTCCTGCAGCTGGAGTATCAGGTCGATGCCCTGTATCTGGGATTGGGCATCGATGGGGCGTATGCGTATAGCGCCGAGTCTCGAGCCATGTGCGAGGCGTTTGCTGCGGCTCATCCGGGCACGACCCTGCATGTGCTCGACATCCAGGATATCTATGGCGAAAGCATCCCGGCAATGGCGGCCCGCACCCGACGTGGCAGGGGCAAGCCCTGTTCGGTCTGTGGTTTGGTCAAACGGCATGAAATGAATCGCATCGCCCATGATCTGGGCTACAATGTCTTGGCTACTGGCCATAATCTTGATGATGAAGCCGCCGTGCTTTTTCAGAATACGTTGAATTGGCAGGTGGGATATCTCGCCAGGCAAGCTCCTGTGCTGCCAGAAGGCAATGGGTTCGCGCGCAAGGTCAAACCCTTTTGTCGTTTTTACGAAAGGGAGACCGCAGCTTATGCCATCGTGCGCGGGATCGAATACATATACGATGAGTGTCCTTATTCAGAAGGCGCCACGACCATCTATTACAAAGAATTGCTGAATAAACTCGAAGCGGAAAAGCCGGGCGCGAAATTGCATTTTTATCTCTCTTTCCTGAAAGCCCGACAAGAGCTCTTCGCCAATTGGAAAGAGGAAAAGGTGGACCTGCATCCTTGTGAGAATTGCGGGCAGCCGACCACTGCACCCGGGTTGTGTTCCTTCTGTCGGATGTTGCCCGCGGAGGTGCGGCCGAAGGTGAACCTGGCGAACCCTATCTCCCTGCAATTTCCCGTCCAACCTGAAAATTCCGCGGAAAAGGCTTGATTCAGCACGGCGTTTGCATCGTCGAGCTGTCTCTCGCTCCCCCTGGCTTATGAAAAAACGCCATGACTACAACAATGAAGTCTTTAGAACCTTTCTTTGCTCCTCAGGGCGTCGCCATTATCGGGGCCTCTGCCCGGCCCGGCAAACTGGGCTACGGCGTGATCCAGAATTTGATTCGCAATGGATACCAGGGGGCGATTTATCCCATTAACCCGAAAGCCAAAGAGATCTTAGGATTGAGGGCCTATGCCGATGTAACGCACACGCCAGACCCCGTCGACCTGGCGGTCATGATTATTCCTGCGCGAGCGGTCCCCGAGGCGTTACAGGCGTGTGGCCGACGAGGGATCCGGGCCGTCGCGATTTTGTCTGGCGGGTTTGCAGAAGCGGGTGAGGAAGGCGTCGCTTTGCAACAAGAGATCATTGCCATCGCCCGGTCCTTCGACATGAGGCTGGTTGGACCCAACGGCGTTGGCGTGTTGAATCCTCATAGTGGTTTGAACACAACCTTTATTGAACAAATTCCCGAACCTGGGAATATCGCCTTTCTTTCGCAATCTGGGGCGTTGGGTGGGGCACTTATTGACTTGGCCAAAGGGCAGCATATCGGCATCAGCTATTTTGCCAGCTTAGGGAATGCCGCCGACCTGACCGAAACGGATTTCATTCAGGCGTTGGGGCATGACCCGCATACCCGCGTGATTACAGCGTACATCGAAAGTGTTCATGATGGGCCTCGATTTATGGAGGCGGCCCGCCAGGTGGCGCCACATACCCCCATCATCGCGTTGAAGGCAGGGGGCACCCAGGCTGGCGCCCGAGCGGTTTCTTCGCATACTGCCAGTCTGGGCGGTTCTGAGGAGGCTTATGCGGCGGCATTGAAACAATCGGGCGTGATCCGCGCCCGGTCTATACAGGAGTTGTTCGATACGGCCATCGCGTTGGCTTATCGTCTGCCCCCACGAGGCCCGCGAGTGGCGGTGTTGACCAATGCCGGCGGCCCGGCGGCTGTTGCCGCGGATGCTTTGGCGCGCAGTGGTCTGCAGATGCCCGAGCCTGATGAAGCAACCCTGGCAGCCTTGCGACAGGCATTGGGCGACGCTCCGCAACTGTTGAATCCTTTCGATATGCTAGGAGCTGCTTCGTCACCCGAGTATGAGGCGGCTGCGAAAGTGTTGTTGCAGAGTGACGCTTACGACGCTTTGCTGGCGATTCTTGTGCCGAACACCGCCAACGATCCAGTGGGCGTGGCTGATGCGTTGGCTCGGGCCGCGGCCGCTGCAGAAAAGCCCATCTATGCTTGCTTCATGGGAGATGTCAGCATTCGCGATGGGCGTCGGCGGCTTCATCAACACCGTATACCTGTGTATGATTTTCCGGAAAACGCTGCCTGGGCCATGGCCAATGCGTTACGTTGGCACTGGGTGCATGAATCGCCGCCCGTCGCGGTGACGCCGCCAGATCTCGCTGCGTATGAGGCTCTTCGTCCAGCGATTCGCACCTTTCTGGAGGAAGAGCAACCCATTCTGGCTGAAGCAGAACTCTATCCCCTGTTGGAAACCATCGGCGTCCCCGTGGCGCCCTGGCAGGCAGCATACACCAAATCCGAAGCTGTCGCCTTCGCCAACCAGCATTCAGGCCCCTTCGCTCTCAAAATTCTTTCCCCCGACCTCATGCATAAGAGTGATTTTGGGGGCGTGGCGTTAAATGTGTCGGCGGAGGATGTGGGCAAGCTCTATTGGGAAGTTCAGGCCCGCGTGCGTCGACGCGCCCCCAAGGTTGGGCTGCAGGGCATACTTGTGCAGCAGATGGCGCCTCCGGGAGCGGAAGTGATTGTTGGCGTGCGACGCGACCCGACCTTCGGGCCGATGGTGATGTTTGGCGGCGGAGGCGTGTATGTTGAGGCCTTGCGAGATGTCTCCTTCCGCATTGCTCCCTTTAGCGATGAAGAGGCACAGCGCATGATCTCGGAAACTGTGGCGGGGCGGATGATTATGTTCGGAGCTCGAGGACAACGCCCAGGCGATGTGCAAGCGCTGGCCTCTCTGATACAGCGTGTTGCCGCGCTCGCTCTGGCCATTCCCGAGCTCGAAGAATTTGAGCTGAATCCGGTGATCGTTCATGCTCCTGGCCAGGGAGTGACTGTGGTTGACGCTCGGGCCATCTTGCGTCCAGCGACAGACCGGGCATGACCGACCCTGCATCACACATTCGCTAAGCTCCCAGGCGCCCAAACTGTTTCTCAAGGGCGGAAGCACTCAAATGCAACATGGTGGGGCGTCCGTGCGGGCAAGTTCTGGGGTTCTCGCATTGCTCCAGTTGACGGATGAGCTCGCGTTGTTCGGCCACAGAAAGCACTTGTCCTGCTTTGATGGCCAGACGTTTGCAAATCATCGTGACTAGCGCATCCTCTCGGGCTTTGCCCACCAGATCCGTGCGCTGAGCCAGACCCTGAGCCACCTCCTCCAGAAGGGCCTGAGGGTCCTGTTGGCCCATAAACGCAGGCACCGCCCGCAGCAAATAACTGCCCTCGCCAAAGGGTTCGATCTCAAAGCCGCTTTGATTAAGCGACTGAAGATGTTCGGCGATGAGTCCAGCGAGCTGCGTGCCGAGCTCGATGGTGATGGGTTCCAAAAGCTGTTGTTTGGGCACTGGTTGTTGGTCGGCGCGCAGGATTTTTTCGTAAAGAATGCGTTCATGTGCAGCGTGTTGGTCGATGAGATACATGCCGTCGGGGCCTTCTGCGATCAGATATGTGGCTGCTATTTGCCCCACTGGCCGCAATGGGGGCAATCGATCGCCTGGTGCGACGGGAGGGACCACGCTTGTCGTTGCTTCTTCCTTGCGAATCAGTGGCGTCTCTTTTGGCGTCGGTGTCGTTGAACGATACAGATCCATGGCCAGTTGACCGGGTGATGGCCCCTTTCTGCCCGCTTCTACTAGCGTAGAGCGACGTGCAGCCCATTGAGAGCGAATATTCTCGACCCGTTCGGGGGCATCAAGGGTTCGCGTCATGGGCGAAAGTCCCTGCAACGCGTGATGCACAGCTCGTTGCACCGCGCGAAACACCAGCGATGGCTCTCGAAAACGCACCTCCGTCTTCGTGGGATGGACGTTGACATCGACCAATTCGGGGGGCATGTCGATAAAAAGAACAACCACCGGATAACGCCCCGTCATGAGGAGCGTATGGTACGCTTGAATCACTGCATACGTGAGATTGCGATCCTGAATATAACGGCGGTTGACGAAGAGCTCTATATAACTGCGGTTGGCGCGATGAAGTGTGGGTGCGCTGATGAAACCGCTGACTTGAATTTCGGGCGTAACGTGATCTTGTTCAGCGTGGAGGGGGAGCATATGCCCCGCCATTTCAGCCCCATAGACTTTGATCAGCGCGGCCATGCGGTCGCCATTGCCAGGCGTTTGAAAGCTGAGTCGACCATCGCTGATATATCGAAAGCGCACTTCTGGATAGGCCAACGCATACCGGGTGACGATCTTGTTGATATGGCCGGCTTCAGTGGCATGGGTGCGTAAGAACTTCTTGCGGGCTGGCGTGTTCCAAAATAAATGCTCCACCGTGATGCTCGTTCCGCGCGGCGCGCCAATGGCCCGTTGGCTCACGATGCGGCTCCCTTCCAGCTTCAATTCCACACCCGTCCGCTCATCGGCAGTCCGGGTGACCAGGGTGATTTGACTGACGGCGGAGATGGCGGCAAGGGCCTCGCCTCGAAATCCCAACGTAGCGATGTGTTCCAGTTCTTCTGCAGAACGGATTTTGGAGGTGGCATGGCGTTGGAATGCCAACGGCGCTTCCTCGGCCGGAATCCCC
>WFTO01000156.1 GCA_015485435.1 Anaerolineae bacterium
CAAATCCTCCCAGATTGACACCACGGTCCCCATTCATGAGACCGTGGGACAGCCGGTCGATCGGACCACCATCGGCGATCCCAATGCTCCGGTCTTGGTGGAAACCTACGAAGACTTCCTTTGCCCGCATTGTGCGGAATTCACCTTTGAGCTGGCGCCAGTATTGATGGACCTAGTCAAAGAAGGGACCGTTCGTTGGGAATATAAATATCGCGTCATCGGAGGCGCAGATTCTTACAACGCCAATTTAGCAGCCGAATGCGCCGCTGATCAAGGAAAGTTTTGGGAATATCATGAGGAGCTATTCCGACGGATTTCGGATCAAGGCAAGGTGGCCGTCTTCCCGAAGAATCTGAAGAAATTGGCCGCGGACATGGGGCTGGATTCGAAAACATTCGACGAGTGCTTTGACAGCAAAAAGCATCTGAAAGAAATTCAGAAGATCGATCAGATTGCTGCGGCTCGAGGCGTGGACGGCACTCCCACCATCTTCATCAACGGCCAGCGGTATAACGGTCCCAGAACTCCCGACGCATTCCGAGCAGCCATTGAGGCCGCAGCGCAATAATCCGGCCCAAAGGCGGCTGTCCGCAGTTGCGAATATCAGGACAATAAGCGACAGACGAGGCATGGTTGTCTGACGGCCATCGTCTGATCTTGAATCAGGAGATAAGCATGCGAAAAGTCGATACCCTCATCATCGGCGGCACCGTCGTCACCATGAACGCCCGACGCGATGTGTATTCACCCGGAGCCGTTGCCATCAACGGACATCAGATCGTTGCTGTTGGCCCGGAAGACCGCGTGCGTCAGCTGGTAGACAGCGACCAGATCGTGGATGCGTCGGGAAAGCTTGTTATTCCGGGCTTGGTTAATGCTCACACCCACGTGCCCATGACGTTGTTACGCGGGCTGGCTGATGATCTGCGTCTTGATGTGTGGTTGTTGGGCTATATGATGCCAGTGGAACGAGAGTTTGTGGGCCCCGATTTCGTCGACGTGGGCACGCGGTTGGGGTGTGCGGAGATGCTTCTTAGCGGCGTTACCACCTTCAATGACATGTATTACTATGAGGAGGATGTAGCGAAAGCCACCGCAGATGTTGGCATGAGGGCCGTGTTGGGACAATCTATCCTCAAGTTCCCCACCCCCGACGCCTCCTCCTACGAAGACGCCCTGGAGCTGTGTCGTGGCTTTATCGAGCGCTGGAAGGGGCATGAGCTCATTACCCCGGCGCTTTCGCCCCACGCCCCCTACACCACCACGGATGAGATCCTGCAGGATGTGTTGGACCTGGCCCTTGAAACCGACACCCCGATCCACATCCATCTCTCCGAGACTGCGTTGGAGGTCACCGACGCCAAACGTGACTTCGGCGCTCCTCCCATTGAATATGTGCATCGTCTGGGGCTGACCGATGCCAAACTCATTGCCGCTCACTGCGTGCACATTGAGCCTCATGAAATCAAGATACTGGCGGGCACGACCGCGGGCGTGGCACATAATCCTTCCTCCAACTTGAAGTTAGCCTCAGGCTTTGCGCCGGTGGTCGAAATGCGCGAGGCGGGCATCCCCGTCGGCATTGGCACCGATGGTCCCGCCAGCAACAATGACCTCGATATGTTTGAGGAGGCGCGGCTCGCATCCTTCTTGCCCAAAGCTGTAAAAGCCGATCCGACCCTGTTGCCAGCGCCCGATGTCTTCGCGATGATGACCATTGAGGGTGCGCGTGCCCTCCACTTGGATAATGTGATCGGCAGTTTAGAGGTCGGGAAGTACGCTGATATCGTGGTGATTGATCAGGATGCGCCCCATGCCACCCCACGTTTTCATCTCAGCGCCAACAATGTATATAGCCACCTTGTTTATGCCGCCCATGCGAGCGATGTGCGACATGTGTGGGTGCATGGGCGACAACTGGTGCGGGATCGCGAATTGCTAACGATTGACCTGCCCGCAGTGCAGGCCCGGGCCATGGAAATCGCCCAGCAAATTAATGATTTCATGAGCCAGCGCGAAGGTAGTTTGCTCATTAAAACCATCGCCATCGGCGGATTTGAACAGCGCGAGACCTTTGAGGTTCAGGTAAAAGTGCGAACGCGTGACCTAAAGGCTGTGGAACAGCGTTTGCAGGAGTTGGGCTTGGAAGTGGTGAAACACTCGGTGCGCCAGCAGTTCGACACCTATTTCCTTTTTGGCGGTCGCGATAATCGCTATCTGCGCTATCGTGAGGACAACGAACTCATTGGCCAAGAGAGCGGCGCAGGCCCCGCCGGGCTGACTGTCAAACCCTCCTATACGCTCACGTTAATGGAAGGCATTGTCGAGCGCGAGTATCAGGACTCCATTATTCTCACCCGCTCACGCTATACGGCGAAAGCCACCTATTCCCTGCGGTTCTATCGCGAATACTTCAATCCTGATATGGAAGTCGAAGTCGTGAAATGGCGCACCCGATATCGGGTTAATTACGAAGATGCAGAATTCGCCATCAACCTGGATCATATTACCCGGCCTCAAGGGCTCGGCGATTTTGTTGAGATCAAAGCTCGCACCTGGTCAGCCAGCGATGCAGAGCATAAGGCTGATTTGATTTCGAAATTGCTGCGCGAATTGGGCCTGGATCCCAGCAAGAGCGTGCGAGCAGAATATGTACATTTGGCGCAACGCGCTCTTGCATAACTCGGGAAGAAAAAGCTGGCCGGAGCTTTAGATCAAATCAACGAGGCGAGGCCAGCTTTTGAATTTTATCGAAGGTCTCTCGCCATGAGATGGGGCTAAGCCCTAACTTTAAGCGTAAGGACTCGGGCGGCATGCCAAAGCGATAGGCGCGCACGGCAGAGGTCCATCGCAAAATCTCAAACGAAATGTGGTTACGCTCCACGCCCGCGGCCTCAGCCAGGTCAGACAACACATATTCGAGGTTGCGAGGACTGCATTCGAAGACGCGCTCTTTAGGTTGATACTGTCGCAGATATTGTTTGTATACGGGTGCAAACGCCGGTCCCAGGAAGAGGGTGCGTTGTTTGTGCGCGTAGCGTGGGTCTTCGTACCGAATGGTCAACACTGGCTCGCGCGGATTGGAAAGATCGACATCGGACAGGGTTACGCGCATGGCTTCACTCTTTTTGATGCCTGTTTGCAGCAGCATGAGCAAAAGCAGGTAGGGACGGGCGTCGGGTTTGCGCGGGGACCAGAGCATATCTCTAGCTGTCCGTTGTAGCTTCTCGATCTCTTCATCGGTGAGGATACGAGGCAGGGGCGCTCGGGCGCTCCGTTGTATCACAGCCGCGGCGGGATTTTCTGATAGCACCTCGCTGTCGTACAGCCATCCGAAAAAGGACTTCAAGGAGGTGACGCGGCGAGCATATGTTTTCGGTTTGCACCCCATGATTTCCCCTTGCTTGTTTTCTCGTTCATAGCAAAGCCAATGCAGAAATGCATTTAACATCTCGGTAGTTATTGCGCCCAAGTCGGGGTTTTCATTTCGCTCTGCGAAATAGCGCTGTAACAGCCGGATATCTCCGAGAAAGGCCTTGATGGTGTTCAACGATTTCCCCTGAGCTTCTAAATAAGTGCGATAGGGGCCAAGCGCCGCGGTGATTTTCTGGTCTGCGGTGAGCGCCTGCGGAATCTCGCCAACAGGCTCGGGGGTTTTGCCGGGATCGATAGGCTGTTCGGTTTGACTGAAAAGATCGGGTGTAGACATGGGGTTGAATGGGGATGGGGCGAGATAATGGCTTTGGTGGTTGATTGTTCGCGTAGCCAATTACTATTCCCTCATATCCTACACGCTCGTTCCATAGTTGTCAACCCATAACGTTATCAGGATGTATGTCAGTTTTGAGGTGTTTTGCGGCGCGTCCCGGCCTTTCGCGAAGACGTTCTGCACTCCACAGAAAAGCCTCCGGAACAAGACATTTGCACCGGAGGCTTTGGAAAATGGCTATGTCAGACAGGCCTGTTTAAGCATCGTTCTGTCGGCGACTACGGCGACTACGACGCCTGGCCCGACGCTCGCTGGAGCCCGCTGCACCGGCATCACCTTTTTGTGAGGCGATCCAAGCCGCGCAATTTTCATCATGCCCCATAAGGGCGTCGGCTGCACGAATGGCCGTCATGATTTCGGGCTCTAAAGGATTGGTGATGGCGCTGGTCATGCCGGCGCCGATGACCATGGCCAGGAAAGCGGCGTTCAATGCCTTGCGATTTGGCAGGCCGAAAGAGATGTTGGAAGCGCCGCATGTGGTGTTGCATCCTAGCTCCTCCGACACCATGCGCACTACCTGAATGAGGGTTTTGGCAGAGCCAGGAATAGCGCCAGCCGGCATGGTCAATGGGTCGATGATGACATCTTCTCGTGGAATGCCGTACTGCTCCGCCCGTTCCACAATCTTTTTTGCCAGCAGGAAGCGCTCTCTCGCATCGTACGAAATGCCGGTTTCATCGTTGGGCAGGGCGATGACAGCGGCTCCTCGTTCTGCCACCAGGGGCAGAATTGCTTCCAAACGCTCTTCTTCAGCGGTGACCGAGTTGACGATAGGCTTACCGACTGCTGCGTCTAATCCGGCCTTCAGCGCTGGTATGACCGAAGAGTCGATGCAGATGGGCACATCCACCACTTCTTGCACCTGGCGGATGGCTTTGGCCAGCACCTGTGGCTCGACCTCTTCGGGATTAGCCACCCCAAGCCCGGCGTTGACATCCAGAATATGCGCGCCAGCCGCCACTTGGGCGATGGCATCCTGTCTGACGCGAGAAAAATCTCCAGCAAGCATTTCGGCGGCGAGCTTCTTCCTGCCGCTGGGGTTGATGCGTTCGCCGATGATGACGAAGGGACGACCAGGACCAATGACAACGGTTTTCGTGTGGGATTTGATAATGGTTTCGGGCATGTTCTTATCGTTGATGAAAAGCGAGCTTGAGTGGGTTGGATGAAAATAGCGTTATTCCAGCAAAACGACGGGCTCTTGATAGTAACGCACGTTGGCGCGAGACATTTTGTCGGCAATGAATTGCCTGAGCCAGTCGTTTTTCTCTTCCAAAGTGAGGTTTGAGCGCATGACGTCGATGGGTGCGTTCAGGCGCAACACGCGTCCCGGGATGACAAAACGAGTGACGCCCGCGGGCATTGGATGCCCGTGCGCTGCGGCCTGTAAAATTTCATGAAGGTTCAACGCACGGAAAATGACCAACATACTGAGGTTGGGGAAATCATAGGTCAGGCGCTGCAAATCGGTGTTCAACGTGCGTTCGACTTCACCCGCCTCGGCATACACTTCCACCGCCTGACGGATGGCATCCAATTGTTCAAACCAGGTGGGAGCGTCCGACTCGAGTAGAAAGACACCTTCTTCAAGGTGTTGTAGATAGGCCAGCGCCATGCCTTTTTGCAAGCGGTCTTGGGCTGCCGCCAGGGTGGTCGGGCGCAGCGAACAATGAGGGATTGCCTCCACGGCTTGTTTGAATGCTTCAAAATCGAGATGGCTGACCGCATGACTCCAGGTGTGTAAGGTGATGTCCTGGCCCGGGCTCACCAACTGCACGATCAAATGCTCCATGCCCATCTCTCGAAGGGTCGTGGTGCGGGTGGCGCCATCCAGGACGACATATTTCCCGTCCCAGAAGGAGACGACAGGCGGGTCTTGGAGCAAGCGACGGATTTCGAAGGATTTTCGCAGTCGTTCCACGCGTTTTTGATCAACGTTTTCATGAGTGACGACTTCGCTGATGGGAACGATATGCAAATTCAG
>WFTO01000157.1 GCA_015485435.1 Anaerolineae bacterium
AAATAGCGATGTCCTTTCCGATCCTGGCTGCGTTCATAGGGCCCAGCCCCAGGGATTGGCTGAACTCCAGGTTCAGCACCTCCTGCAGCAGCCATTCCAGCAGATCCTGCATCCATTCCCCGGCATCTTTTCCGGCTTTGAGTGCCTCCAGATGCGTGAATGCGCCACGTTGCCCAAGGTTTGAAATATCGCTATACTCCTCTCTAAGTGCGTGAGATGCTATCGATGGTCAAATATGTTTGATCCATTCCTCGTCGCCGTACCGTGCCTGTTCGGCATCCTTTTTGTTGTGGCTGCCGGCTTTGTCCTCGTGATTGCTGCGATAATGATTGGTGCTACATTTTGGATTGATAAAAAATCTCGGCCCATATTCGAGTTGAATTCTGAGGACTTTTTCGCTGATGCCGTTCCACAGCTATTAATGTGGAATGCGAACGCATTCAATGATTTCTCACCGTTGATCGATTGCAAGGCAGCAGCAACTTTCAAGCGAACCAGGGCCATGGGAACCGTGAAAAGCCTGCGTGATCCGGAGGCCATGGGCTGGATGGCATTCGATGTTTCCGCGGCTTTGGGGAAGGGCGCCAGTTTGCGCCTAAAGACCTCCGAACACGATGTCGAATTGGCTGTCGGCGGTGGTTTTCTGAATTTCCGGGCGCAGGTCTCTGCCCATCAACAGCCGATCGGACGACTGCGAGCAGGAATAAGGCGCATAACAATATTGGACAGAAATGGTCGTGAGATCGGCGCCTGCCAATTCCCCAGGCGCGTTGTTATTGGGTGGAAACCTATTTATGGCGATATCTATCTTCATGGACAGAACATCGGCAGGCTTAACAAGAACATCTGGCCCCTCTTTGCAAGCAGGTGGAGGCCACGCCCATCGCCTTTGCCCCCTGTGTTTCAACTCGAGCGCGTCGCGGTTTCAGATGATGACCAGGTGTGGCTTCTAGCTCTTGTGGGTCTCTTGATATACAGGTCTATCTTGCGCGCATTTCATGGGAGATAGCACATCATAGGGATGAATCCCGCATAGCTGCTCAATATGGCCCAGGTCTCGGCCCAACGGTCACCGCACTTTATGGAATATGCCTCGCACTTCTGTTTCCGTCAGACCGGGCCCCTCGGTTAATGGATAGCCAACAACCTGGCCGTTGCGTCTGATGTGGGGTTGAGCTGAAGGGGGCGCACTGGGCAAGCCGGCGCAATCGATATGTTGGCGCTGTGCCCCGTTGAGGCAAGATGTTTCGTTGGAGCGGGCGCCGGATTGAGCGGCAAATTCGTATTTCCCCCAGCGCCTTGGTCATTCATTCCCAGCAGCGGTCATACGCGTTGATAGCAACCAGGCTTGCACCCGCCGCTCTCTTTGGGGGAGGAAGTCATCGAGCGGGGCAATCTGCATGCAGTGCATAGGCCCCTTTCTGCCCCATGCAGGTGCTTGGAGACCGTTCGACCTCTGAGGCGCTCGTCGTTCACCTGACGCCGGATGGGAGGCGATGTGCACTGATGGTGTGTAGCCGCGGTGGATGGTTGCCATGGGTCGCGCACAAATCTGTCTTCCGAAGCAGCGGGCGCAGCCTATGGGCCAGGCGCGAGGAAAGGGGGCCGACCGGCATGGTCTGCCTGATTTCGCTACCATCTGGGGTGAGCCGGATCGGGTTTTTCAAGGATAGCAGGAGGCGGCCCGACGCTTCCTGCCTGATACGGATATCAGCATCGAAGACTTGCCGGGAATGAGAGAGCCTTTCGTTTTCTCGAAGGCATGGAGGGGTATCTCTTTCTATCTATCATCCATCTGATCCGCTGGCGCGCTCCTTTGGAATTTGCCGCGCGAAGGATGCGCCGCTGCGGGCTCGCGGTGGTATAAGTAAAACACAGGCGGGGTGGGCGGTGGCCTTCGCCCCCGTCGCGCTCCCGGCCGGGATGCCCCGCCAGACTGATAGCCGCTGGCTGAATAAAGCCAACCTGAAGAAGTTAAGGAGAACAGCAATGAAAAATGATGGCAAATGCCCGGTGACCGGCGATGCCTTCAAACACACCACACTGGGTGGGAACGTGATCCGTGACTGGTGGCCCCACCAGTTGAACCTGAAGATCCTTCACCAAAACCCCTCCGAACTCAAGCCCACTGACCCTGACTTTAATTACGCCCGGGCGTTCGGCGAATTGGACTACGAGGCCCTCAAAGAAGACCTGCGTAAGTTGATGACCCAGTCCCATGATTGGTGGCCCGCCGACTACGGCCACTACGGCCCGCTCTTCATCCGCATGGCCTGGCACGCGGCGGGCACCTACCGTGTGTTCGACGGCCGCGGCGGAAGCTCCACCGGTAACCAGCGCTTTGCACCGGTGAACAGCTGGCCGGACAACATCAATCTGGATAAAGCGCGCCGCCTGCTGTGGCCCATCAAGAAGAAGTACGGGGACAGAATCTCCTGGGCCGACCTCCTGATCCTTACGGGAAATGTGGCCCTCGAATCCATGGGCTTCAAGACCTTCGGCTTCGGCGCAGGGCGGGTGGACATCTGGGAGCCCGAGGAGGACGTCTACTGGGGTCCCGAGTCCGAGTGGCTGGCTGACGAGCGCCACCGTGAGG
>WFTO01000158.1 GCA_015485435.1 Anaerolineae bacterium
ACCATGATGTCATCCACCCCCTTCCGTCCACATCAACTCACTCGTCCATACTCATGAGATCAAGATGATTCGCGTATTGCTTGCCGATGACCACCACCTTTTTCGCGAGGGGCTGACGCGCCTGCTTAGCGAAGAAGAGCATATTGAGGTTGTGGCCAGTTTACGCAGTGGGGAGGAAGTGCTGGCCATGGTGCACGACCTCAAGCCCGATGTCGTTTTATTAGACGTCAAAATGCCCGGACTGGATGGCGTCGAAACGGCGCGACGCTTGCGCGAACGACACCCAGACCTGGGCATTCTCCTTCTCACCGTCTCCGAAGATCGAGAAACGCTTTTCAATGCCGTCCAGGCCGGGGTGCGAGGTTATCTTCTCAAAAGCAGCACCAGCCAGGAGCTTGTCGATGCCATCCATCGGATTTCCCGGGGAGAAGCGGTGATATCCCCTTCCATGTCCGCCAAATTATTGGATGAATTCGTAGCGCTTTCGCAGGGAAAGCGCCAACGCCCAGAAGACATTCTGACCGAGAGAGAGCGCGACATCCTGCGATATATCGCCAGTGGGATGAGCAACAAAGAGATCGGTGCGGCCCTAGCCATCTCCCCGCATACGGTCAAAGCCCACCTCCGACACATCCTCGACAAGCTGGGACTGCGTAGCCGCACCCAAGCGGCCGCCTGGGCGGAGCGGCATGGACTCACGGGCGGCCCTACCCAAAAGGCGTAATCCTTTTCGAGACAAAAACCTTATTATCTTTTAGACAAGGGGATAAGAGATTCTATCGGGCGGGGCGAAGACAGCAAGGGAAACCACTTCTATAATGTCAGTATGAGCGCCCGTATCTTGCTGGTCAGTCGCGGCATGTTCCATGACGGCCTTCTGCGAACCCTCGAAAACTACGCCGAAGATGTTGAAATCCTTGGATCTGCCTCAACCTGGCTCGAAGCCAGAGCGCTGATCCGAGAGCGAAAGCCTCAGGTGCTGATCGCGGATTATCATCTCGCGCCGGAGATGATGGGAGGGCTGGAGGAGCTCGCCGCAGAAGAAGATATCCCGGCCAAGATATTGTTCATCATTTTGGATGAAAACAAAATCATCGTGTATCAACGTCAGCAATTCACAGACATCACCCTCGACAAATTGATTGCAAGCCTGGAAAACCACACACCCTGATAACAATCCGGTCAAACCACTGCGCTACGTCCCTATCTCAGGAGGTAAACCTATGTCCAACGAAAAGTTGCCCGACAACGGGAATGAAGATTTTGAGCATCCAAAAGGAACGGCTGTCATCATGGCCATCTTTATGCTTTTGATCATTATTCTTTGGGGCTCCGTCTATCTGATCATGCTTTCAAGAGGAGTGACTTTCTATGGCTAACAAACGCGAATCCATGCACATCGATCCCTATGAACGCACCTGGATTATGATCAGCATCCTCATGTTGATCGTCTTTTTCGGGGCCATTACCGTGGCTGGCCTTTCCTTTGGGGTGCGCGTGCCCGACCCCGTCGCGCGCGTGGATCCCAACAACCTGGCCGCAAGCGGCACATTTGCGGAGCCAGGGCTCAAGGAAGTCGCGCCTAAACGCTATGAAGCTTACATCGTCGCCCAAACCTGGACATTCAACCCCCGCGAGATCACGGTGCCAGTCGGCTCCATTGTGAAATTTTACGTGACCTCCAAGGATGTTCAACATGGCTTCAAATTGCAGAACACCAATGTGAACATGCAGATCGTCCCGGGGCAGGTTTCGAGCCTAGCGGTCAAGTTCGACGAGCCGGGTGAATTCGACTTCATCTGCACCGAATATTGCGGCATCGCCCACGCAGCAATGTACGGCAAGGTCATTGTCGTCCCCTGAGTCCACTGACGGTTTGCACGTTCACTAGTTCGATTCATTCCGAGGAGAGATTATGACTACGAATGTCTATCAACTCACAGCCAAGGAGAAACGGTTCATTGGCTGGCATTTCATTGTGGCTGTATCGGCGTTGGCCCTTGGCAGCCTTTTCGGCCCATTCCAGGCCATGGAGCATGCGGGCTGGGATTTCTACGAAAAATTTCTCAACCCGATCTTTCATTCTTATTATGCAGGCCTGACACTGCACGGCGTCCTCAATGCGCTTATCTGGACCACCTTTTTCATCACAGGATTCCTGACATTTACAATGATCTTCGGGCTCAAACGCCCGCTTCGTTACCCCAAACTCAACCAGGTTGGATTTTGGATGATGGTGGTTGGTTTGGTCACGGCTTCCATCCCCATCCTGTTAAACCAGGCATCCGTCCTTTACACCTTCTATCCTCCCATGAAGGCGCATCCCGCCTTTTACATTGGCGTAACCCTGGTGGTGGTGGGGAGTTGGATTGAAGGTTGGGGTTTTTATCTCACCTATTACCAATGGCGCAAAGAACATCCCAATACCCGCACGCCTCTCATCGCCTTCATGTCGCTCATCACGATGGTGATGTGGCAATTTGCCACCCTCGGCGCGGCCGCGGAATTGCTAGTCGACCTCATCCCCTGGTCGCTAGGCCTGCGCGCCGGTTTGGACCCACAACTTGACCGCACCTATTTCTGGTGGACTGGCCATCCGCTGGTTTACTTCTGGCTGCTCCCCGCCTACATGTCCTGGTATGCGTTCCTGCCCCGCCAGGCGGGTGGAAAACTATTCAGCGACTCCCTTGCGCGATTTTCTTTCTGGCTTTTCCTCCTGCTCTCGGTCCCTGTGGGTTTCCATCACCAATATGTGGATCCAGGCGTGCCCTCTGGGTGGAAGACAGTTCATTCCCTGCTCACCTACTCCGTGTTCTTCCCCTCCATGATCACCGCTTTTACTGTGGTCTCCTCGCTGGAAAATGCCGGAAGAAAGCGTGGTGGCAAGGGGCTGCTAGGTTGGATCGCCAAACTTCCTTGGAACGATCCCAGCGTGTTGGCGCAACTTCTGGCGGGCATCCTCTTCTTCTTTGGCGGCATCGGTGGTTTGATTAACGCCTCTTACAACATCAATCTCGTCACGCATAACACTGCCTGGGTGCCTGGTCATTTCCATCTCACGGTTGCCACCGGCGTCACACTGACCTTTATGGGCATCCTTTACTGGATGGTCCCATATTTAACTGGAAAGGAATTATGGTGCAAAAAATGCGCTGTCATCCAGGTTTGGCTCTGGTTCATTGGCATGACCATCTTCTCCAACGCGATGCATGTAGTGGGACTCTTGGGAGCGCCTCGCCGCACACCCTTGGGACAAGCGCCATATATTCCTGAAGAGTGGGCTGGCCACCTCTTACGCGTGGGAATTGGTGGTTTTATCCTCCTTATTTCGGTGTACCTCTTTGTCGCCGTAGTCATCGGATCGCTCTTTACCAAGAAACTGGAGAAAGAGGTGGAACCTCCTGTGGCCGATTCCTTGCTGGACCCGCAAACCACGCCGCGATGGCTGGATCGCTGGGTGCCCTGGCTTGTGGGCGTGGTCATCCTATTAATCATCGCCTATGGCCCCCAACTCGTTTATCAGATCAGCACCGCACAATTCACCTCACCGGGCTTTAGGGTCTGGTAGGATTCACGTCACTCTCCTTTCCTGTTTGCCCCGACGTTTTTCATGGCGTCGGGGCAGACGCCTTTTTCAATAGGCCACAGAAAGGACGTGGTTATCCCGAGAGTTCACTGTTTCACGGTTGAGGAATTGTCCTATGTCTCACGATGATTTCGATGAAGCGCAGGAGACGCCACCGCAAGGGGACAACACGACATCATTTCGCTTTACGGGACGATGGTCGGCTTTTCATAAGTCGGTCGACTGGCCCAAACGAGAGGGGAATTGGGTCAGGAGCTTGCTAAATCGATGCGAACAGGTGTCTTTACACCTTGAAAAACCCATAAACCGTATCACCAAAAATCCCCATCTGAATCCACTATATCACACGGGCACCATTACCATCTTCTTGCTGATATTCATCACCATCACAGGTGTGTACCTGTTGATGTTCTATCAGTTCGGGTTCGATGTCTCTTATCTGGCGGTGTCGAATGTGGAGCGGAGCCTGGTAGGCCGCATCATGCGCGCGGCCCATCGATACGCCTCTGACCTGGCCATGATCACGGCGCTGTTGCATGCCTGGCGTATGTTCTTTATGGACCGCTTCCGCGGCCAGCGTTGGTTGGCCTGGGTTACAGGAATGCTCATGGCCGTGGCCATTTGGTTCACCGGCGTTACTGGCTTTTGGATGGTGGCCGATATCAGAGCCCAGGCCTTGAATCAAATCTTTGTCGATCTCATTGGCCGTCTTCCGGGCGGCGACGCCGTTATTTTCAACCATCTCACCCCCATTAGTGAATCTTCGGGGTGGATTTTGTTCGTCACCCTTTTCTTCATCCATATTGGCCTGCCATTACTTTTGATTCTTTTTATCTGGCTGCACATCAAACGTCTCCAACGCGGAAAAATTCTGCCACCCCGTTATTGGATATGGCTTTCGCTTGGTTTTGTCACGCTAGCTGCGATTTTAGCGCCTCTAGGCATGTTGCCAAAACATAACATCGCACAACTGCCAGGCAGGATGAATATCGACGCCTGGTATTTATCGGCGTTGCCTTTGGCGTTACACATGGATCCCACGCTATTCTGGTCGCTCAATTTCTTGATTTTCGCTCTTATCACAGCCATACCCTGGTTATTGGGTGACTGGATTCGCCCCAAACCAGACCCCATCGTGGTTCACGAGGACCTGTGTATCGGCTGCACCCTATGCGCCAAAGATTGTCCCTACCATGCGCTCACCATGGTTGAACGCACCGATGGCAAGCCGCATCAATTCGTGGCTGTGGTCGACCCCGGCATGTGCGTCTCTTGCGGCGTCTGTATAGGCAGCTGCCCCACCAACGCCCTCACCCTGGGCGATCAGCCAGCTGAAGCATTGTGGATGGACACAGTCGCGCGAGCTTCTCACCAGGGAGAGAAATCCGTCAAGGTGGTCTTTGCTTGTGAACGCCATCTCTTCCATGGCGCCAGATCATTAATGTTCGATACAGATCATCCTGGCAGCCTAGAATCGGAAACCCAGCATATCGAAATCGTTCCTCTGACCTGCGCTGCAATGGCCCACCCTAATCTCGTCGGACAAGCATTTGAAGCAGGAGCCGCGGAAGTGCAAATCGTTGGCTGCCCTCCAGAAGATTGCGCCAATCGCGAAGGGAATCTTTGGGAGGAGCTACGCATACACCGTCAGCGACAACCCAAATTAAAGCGTCAATTCGCAGGCGCCCCCATTTCTATGGATTGGGTGCCTCCCGACGATTTTATGGCAACGCTTCATGCGGAACGCCATCAAGCCGAGGCAACTTCCTATCGTTTTTCCCTCAAGGATATCTCTTTCAGCAAATTATTGCCCGCATTCGTCCTTTTCGCGGTTTTCATGGCGTTCACGGTAGGGTTTAGCTTCCTGCCTTATACGGCCTTCGGTGAGAATGACGCCGCAATTGAAGTGCAAATGAAACACCGTAGCGGCGTTCCCCTATGGAGTGAGTCTCAGAAAGAAGTTGAGCCAGAATCACTGCAATTGGAAACCGCCATCCCCCCCAATCTGGTGATCAAGCTTGATGGCAAAATTCTTGTCGACCGGACTTATCCACAACAGGGTGAGAAGAAGGAAGCTTATGCCTACGAATTTCTAAAAACGATCGCGGGAAAGCATCACCTGACCATCCTGCTGACGGATCGAGCAGATCAGGGGGAGCCAACGGTCGTCTTTGATAATGACATCGTCCTGCAAGATGGCCAAATCTTTCCCATTGTCATCAAAGATGCACGCATTCTGGGAGGAGACCCTGAGCGAGGCAAGGACCTTTTCTTTGCCAGCAGCATCGGACAAAGCACTGGCTGTCGGGTTTGTCATTCGCTTAAGCCCGGCGAAGAAAAAGTGGGGCCGTCGCTGGCGGGCATCGCGACGCGAGCGGCCACTCGTATTCCAGGAATGTCGGCGGAGGAGTACATCCGACAATCCATCGTAGATCCCGGCGCCTATGTGGTCGAGGGTTATCCCAATGTGATGCTTCCCGACATTGCGGAAAAGCTCAGCGATCAGGACCTGGAAGACCTGATTGCCTTCTTGATGACTTTAAAATAATCGAAAGATCACTGTAAGTTTTGTTACTCCTTGTCTCTTTACCGAATTGTTCCAGCTCTGAACTTCGCCTATAATGGCTTGCCCCAGAGGCATCTCGTCATTGACGATGACCATCTCAATCTCTTTTGCTCACTGGAGGTATATCCTGATGAAAAAAACGATCTTGATCATGTTGCTTCTTTCTCTGGCTGTGCTTTTCGTAGCTGCATGCAGTGGCGGCAACGAGCAGAGCGCACCTAGCGGCGATCCAGATGTTGCAGCTGGTAAAGCACTGTTCGAAAAAACGGTCCTGGGCACTTCGCCCGGTTGTGTCACCTGCCATTCCACAGAACCGGGTAAGACCATTGTGGGGCCATCACTGGCAGGCATTGGCAACCAAAGTGAAGAGTTCCTACGCCAATCCATTCTTGAACCCGATGCCGATATTACGGAAGGTTTTCCTGCAGGCACCATGCCTCAAACTTACAAAGATGATCTCACAGAAGAACAAGTCGATCAGCTGGTCAAATATCTGAAAACGCTAAAATAGCAAAGAACCCGCCTCTGGCTCATGGCATCCTGGCCAAACCCCATGCCTCTCGTCTAACATAAACATTCAGCCCAAATGCCTTGAGCCCACCTTTAAGGCCCCCGGCATGGAATACCGGGGGCTTTTTTATTGCAATCAGTGGCCGAATTTGAACTTTCCCCAGTTCTCATCATTTGGAAAGGCTTTTTCCCACCCCGTTTGTTCAAAGCCCTCGATAGAACGTCTTCCATCCAGCTCGCCTAAGGTTGTAATGGTATAAACAATTTCGCCTTTGGCCTGGGCGATACCATCAATCGTCCACCATCGTGCTTTGAGCTGATTTCCTTCGATATACCCTTCACCTTCCTGCACAGCCCCGGTCACAATCCAATGTAGCTTATATTGATTGGGAGCATCTCCGGGTTCGATAGCCAGAGTGCCTCCATAGTTTTCACCGGCTGCATCGACACCATTCACTGCATAGACGCCCACAATGTCGGGCAAATGATTGGGATCCGCGGGCTCTCCCTGAATCACGCCTTTTTCACGACATCCCACCAATAGCAGAACAGCAAGGACAAGTGTGGAGATAAGGACTGTTTTTCTGTTCATGTCTAAAATTGTCGCTCAACTTTCTACAATTGACAAATATGTTGGTGAAAAATGCATGCGCTTTCAACAAGAGGACACACACTTCGGATCACAACCAAAGGACGCCCCCTACCATTTTGTCCGAATTCATTCCGTCAAAACGACGGAAACATGTTTCCATCATGCCGGGCATCAATACGTGGGCAACCGATAGGGAGGATCGTCTTGACGGCGTCCTAAATACACATCGAGAGCATGCGCCAAAGCAATGCGATCATCCCAAGGATATTCTACGTCACCAAAACACATGGATTGTTCATGACCTTTTCCACAAATCATCACAACATCGCCCGAATGGGCTTCGGCCAATGCGCGCTGTATGGCGCGATATCGGTCAGGGACCTGCAGAGCCACGCCGCCAGCCTGTTCACAGGCGCGAGCGCTGGTCGACATGATGTCTTCAAGATTTTCTGTACGTGGATCTTCCGCTGTAATGATGGCGAGATCCGCCAAACGCCCTGCCACTTCCCCCATCATCCGTCGCTTTTCTACATCCCGCAATCCCGCCGAGCCGAAAACGACAATGACGCGACCATCGGTCATCTGACGGGCGGTTTCCAGGGCTGCGGCAAGTGCGAAAGGCGTGTGGGCAAAATCAACCAATGCAATAAAATCCTGACCCCGATCGATGCGTTCCATCCGGCCGGGTATGGCTGGCGCCTGGGCCAGACCAGCAACGATGGCCTCGTCGGGCACGTTCAGCACGACAGCCACCGCAATGGCGGCAAGGCAATTATACACATTGAAGCGCCCCATGAGCGGTGTTTCAATGTGGAGCTGTCGACCTGCGCCTTCTACATCAAAATGTAACCCTGTAGGAGAGAAAACAATGTGGCTAGCTCGAATATCACCTTGGTCGATGCCATAACTCAACTGTTTGGGCACGTGGTAAGCGCTTAATGAAGCGTAGGACTGATCATCGGCGTTGAGAATGGCGCACCGGGGATAATCTGGCTTGGACGGACTACAACGCAACATGTCCAATAAACGCCCTTTGGCGCGAAGATATCCCTGATAATCTCCATGTTCGTCTAAGTGCTCATGGGTGACGTTGGTGATGACGGCGATATCATAATCAACGCCTGCAACGCGCCATTGACTGAGTCCATGAGAGGTCGTTTCTAATATCGCCCAATCGGCGCCCGCCGCCACCATTCTTTGAAGATATTTTTGCAGATGAATAGCGTCAGGGGTTGTTGTATGCAAGCCTGTATCATACACATCTCTTCCAATGCGGGCGTTGACTGTGGTCAGCAAGCCTACGTTCATGCCTGCGGCATTGAGAATGCTATCGATCAAATTGCTGGTCGTGGTCTTTCCATCGGTGCCTGTCACGCCGATCACGCCCAATTGACGGCTAGGAAAGCCGTGCCAGGCGGCTGAGAGCACGCCCAATGCATGACGTCCGTTGGCCACCCGCAGGTAAGGCACAGAGATATCCTGTATGGCCTTTTCACCTACCACAGCGCTAGCGCCCGCCTGAACGGCCTGGGCGATAAAACGATGTCCATCAACATGCACACCGCGATAGGCAACAAACAGGCCTCCCAGTCCGATGGCTCTTGAATCTGCGCTAATGTGGGTAATAGGAAGGTCTGGTTGCTGGCATGGCAGATGTAAGGCGGCAGCCAACCGCCCTAGCGACATGGTTTGTTGTGATTCAGGCATTTTCTATTGAGTGTTTGGAGGATTGGCCGCTTGTTGGCTGTTCCCAGTATCTGCGAATCAGCGTGGGGGGATAAATTCCCTTGTCGGTGACAATTCCTGCAATTAGATGTGGCGGCGTAATATCGAATGCAGGATAGAGCGCGCGCGCCCCCTCGACAGCCACGCGCTTTCCTCCGCAGAATAACACTTCTTTGCCATCGCGCCATTCGATTTCGATCCCAGAAGCATCGGGGGTGTTGGGATCTGGCCCATCATAACCTAGCACATAAAATGGAATGCCATGATAATGCGCTGCAATTGCAATTTGAAACGTCCCCACTTTGTTCGTGATATGACCATCCATGGTGATGCGATCCGCAGCACAAATGAATTTATCGATCATCCCCTGGCTCATCATATGAGCTGGCATGCCATCGGTAATGACGGTCACCTCAACGCCGAGCTCCTTTGCGCACTGAGCGGTCAAGCGGGCGCCTTGCAGATAGGGACGCGTCTCGGTGGCGATGAGATGAATCCGTTTACCTTGCTGCTTGGCTGTCCAGAGCATCCAACAAAGCGCTGCGCCAGCAATACAGTGGGTCAGCACGCGATCCTCATCCTCAAGCAAGCTGGCCGCATGCTCGCCGCAGCGACGGCTGACCTGGTTGCCCCGAGCAATTTCGCTGTTGACATAGGTGAGCACCGCTTGTTTCGGATCGCTTCCTTTGGCGAGGGCCTGCAAAGCCCGATCCAATGCCTGGGGAATGATGTGATGAAGATCGTCCGCGGTGGGGCGCGTGTCTAACAACCGTTGCGCCGCGGCGCGATAGCCGGCTTCGGTGGGTTCGGCGAGGGCGAGGCCCAATCCTGCCGCATAAGCCAACGGCGGCCCTCCCTGCACGATCATGCGCTCAATAGCTTGCGCCACAGCGTCTACGGTATCGCACGTGACATATTCGGTTTCAAATGGGTATTTGGCGCGATTTAGAAGGATAACCGCATCTTGCTCCGGGTCGTAATGCAGCGTTTTAAATCGATCTGCGAGTATGGCGGGATTCGTGGCATCCATAGAAAGGTTTGCTATCACACATGTGGCATGTTCGAGATGTGCCCGATCTTTGTCGAGCAGTGGGATGTCCGATCATATCAATGAATTCAAGTCAAAGCAACCTCCATTGCCCCAACTCACGTCTCATGATGAAAAATAGTCTCGCTATTCGGCAGATCGACTGTGTGCAAAACATTCCAGTTTGTTTTAAGGCGCCCGAATCACGGCCACTGGAAGCGGCTCCGCGATGCGCGTTTCTGTCTCAGGACGATAAAACCCCGCCAACAAACGGTATTGACCAGAGGGTAAATCCGGAGGCAGAGAAAGTTCAAATCGATCAACAATCACATCGCCCGGTCGCCAAAGGGGGGAGGGCAAATAGAGGCCTCCGGGGCGATGGTCCTCTGCCTGGGCCACTTTTTCGCCCGCATTATCGACCAGGTGCAAGAAACTATGCCACACGGATTGGGGACGATTGGTCGCCCGCCAATAGAGGACCACAGACAATGTCTCCCCGGGGGCAACCTCTCCAGTTGATTGTATTCCCAACCAACGCAAATCCTGCGTATACGGGGCTTCGAAACTGTCGGGTGGGGCAAGCAGCGGCCCAATCACTTGCTGCACCTGACCTCCTACCGGGGCCAATCGATAGAGAGCCTCCACGCCGGGCATCGGTTTGATCAGAAAGACGGGGCGACCAGTGGCCAGGGCGGTTTTAAGCGTCATATTGAGATCTTCCCAATCGGATGTTGGAGCCAGTAAAGGAAAGAGCCCTAACATGTGGGGCGCCCGTCCCTCAATCTGCTGCAAATAGATCAGCGGAACCATCTCGTCCCGATCGTTACTCACCAGCAGGGCGTCCTCGGGCAGAGGTTGTGATAAGATGTCTTCCCATTGCGTTCTGGCATCCCTGTCCTGTCGACGGTCCAGTTGGGCAAAATCACGTTGCACCAGGAACCCAGGCAAGATCAGGATCAAGATGGAGCCAAATAACCATCCCTTTCGCCATGCAGGCGTTGTCATTCGCGTCAACCACTCGACAAGATAAGCCAAGCCCATCCCCAGCCACAGCGTTGCTATCAAATAGAGCGGCAAATAATAGGTGGCGATATCCCCAATGCCGTACAATAAATTGAAGAGCTGAAACAACAAAAAACTGAGGCTTGTTAATCCTAACAACGCCCATTCACCCTCAAACGCCAGGGCCAACACCCCCAAAAGGATGATGCCCAGGCCAATCCAGGTAAAATGGAGCAGGTATAATTGCGCCGCCTGATGTAGTTGCTGTCCAATGGGAACCGCGCCGAATTCAGATGAAAAACCAAGGCCCAAAATAAATCGCAGATTGCCGATGAGGGTGTTCTCGAAAAGTGATAGGGTGTGGGTTGGCGTGAGCTGAGGATAAAGCCATGGGCTGGCAGGAGCTCGCAAAGGGATATAGGCATACAACACCAAGGGAGCCACCACCCACGGCAGGGTTCGTAAAATGATCTTGAATCGAAAAAGGTCTGGGCGCTCCATCCATAAAAAGATAATGAGGGCTGGTGCTAATAAAATGGTTGTGAGATGATGTGTCATTCCCAAGCCAAACAACAGTGCCAGGGACCAAATGGGCCAGGGGTGATCCTTTCGCCCCACTGCAAGAGCGGCGCCTAATATGGCGGCAACAAACGCCGCATGCAACGTATATACCTCGGCCTGGGTCCCCAACATCCACAAAGTAGAATTGGCTGCGAAGACCATGGTGCTTAACCCGGCCAGCCAACCTATTCCCGTAGACCATTTCAATCTTGCCATCAGGCGCGTAAACGCTTCAGCACTGAATAAATAGAACACGCCTGCGGCTACGGCGCCCCATAATGCACTCAATAGATTCGCCCCCCAGGCAGGGTTTCCTCCAAAGAATCGCTCCCAACCCCATCCTAGAAGATGATAGAAAGGATATCCGGTCGGATGTCCGACGCCCGCCAATGGCAGAGTAAACTGAAACTCGCCCGCATCACCGTAAAGTAGGTCAGGCGCGGCAGTCACCGCATAGATAACAAACGCTATCAGGGAGAATATAAGTGCAGGAACAAGATGGCGTTTACGCATTGTGGTGAGATAAAGGGTTTTGGGTGGAGAAGAAGATCGCGACCTCCGATGCGCCACATGTTGCGTTTAAGTGCGATACTCCCCATTGATAGTCACATAATCATGACTTAAATCACAAGTCCACATCGTCACCTCTCCGGGCCCATCTCCTAATTTCAAATCGATCCACAGCTCAGGCTGACGGAAACGTTCCGCAGCAGCCGCTTCATCATACGATGTGGGCATCCCCTGTGAGACAAGCTGAAGTTTTGGTAGATAGGAGTGTTCATCCCTGCCCCCAGTGATCCACAGCGCTGCGGCATCTGGTTGAAAGGCCACGCCACTATAGCCGGCTGCCGCCAAAATCCTTCCCCAATTGGGGTCTCCTCCATAAATGGCGGTTTTGACCAGGGGAGACGTGGCAATCGCTTCCGCCACGCGATGAGCATCTTGTTCCGTTTCCAAACCATGGACGTGGACCGTGACAAATTTCGTGGCCCCCTCACCATCACGCACAATGGCCTGAGCCAAAACAATGGCAACGTCGGTCAGAGCGTTGAGGAAGCTATCAAACGCTGGCGTTCCCGGTTCAATACAGGGGCCACCAGCCATTCCGTTGGCCAATAAAAGCACCGTATCATTTGTGCTGGTATCGCCGTCTACACTAATACGGTTGAAAGATGCTTCGGACGCCCTGGCAACCGCCATTTGAGCTGCCTCTGGCGTCAGCCAAGCGTCAGTGACCAAGATGGCCAACATCGTTGCCATGTTCGGATGAATCATTCCGGCACCTTTGGCCAATCCGACAATGGAGGTGTCAGCTTCACCGATGGATTTCTGGCTTGAAGCGACTTTG
>WFTO01000159.1 GCA_015485435.1 Anaerolineae bacterium
GCATATTTATCCAGGTTATGTGGTTCTCTTGCTGGCGCTCATTGCGCTGTGGTCCTTTCGCAAAAGATGGCGCATGTGGGTGGTGGCCGCGCTCACGGGCTTCTTTCTATGGGCAGCCATGGGACCGGAAATCAGAATCAATGGTTATGGCACTGGCATTCCGGGCATATTCACCCTATTAACCAACATCCCTTTCTTCCAGGCGAACCGTTACCCCAGCCGTTATAGCGTCATGATTCTTTTAGGATTGGGGCTGCTCGCCGCCCTGGGCGCCTATGCAATCCTGAATCGGCTGCGCACGACCACGCGAAAAACCAGCTTCATGGTAGCGCTTGCCATCTTAATGCTCTTCGAACACCTCAGCATCCCTCTACCCCTCTCAGATCTACGTCTACCAGCCGCTTATAAGCGCATCATGCAAGAGAATCGCCACGATGCACTCCTCGATTTGCCTGTAGGTTGGAGAAACGGATTCAATGTTTTTGGAAAATCTGATGTCATCATCATGTATGAACAATGGTGGCAAACCTATCATGAAAAGCCGATCCTGGGAGGCAATACAAGCCGGAATCCGGAACAAAAATTCCAATATTTTTTAGAAAATCCAGTCATAGGTGTGCTCATCGCATTGCAGGACGGACGACCTGTGCCTGTGAACGATTTTGAAAAAGCGCAAACGCTTGGAGCTGATCTACTGGCATTTCTCAACATCCATACCGTACTGGTTCATCGTGATAAGGTTCCTCCAGATTTCGAACAGGCATTGCATCAATTATTTCCTCTGCAACCTGTGAGCGTGGAAGAGGGAATCGCACAGTACGAAGCTGTCTGGTCCCCGATATCTTCTCTCGATCTGACGCCCGCGGATGCGGCGTTGCGAAGTTTCTTGAACGCTGGCTGGGGCGCACCCAGTTCGTTTGAACAAACCACCGCCTTGTGGGCCGTGTATCCCCAAGCATCGCTCATGTTGCCAGCCACCAAACAACCCGCCACCTTATCGTTAACGCTCTACACGCCCGACACGCAATCGATTCAACTCG
This sequence comes from Anaerolineae bacterium, assembly GCA_015485435.1. Classification (GTDB taxonomy): domain Bacteria; phylum Chloroflexota; class Anaerolineae; order J102; family J102; genus M2005. The sequence continues at coordinate 1,041 of WFTO01000159.1, forward strand.
AACTGGATGGGCGTTCCCTGGCTACGCATGCACTTGCGCCCGGCGTCCATATCATTGCGCTTCCACTTCCCCCCGCACGTAACGACTTTCCACGGCATCTTTCCATCCGCGCAGTGCGTAGCTTTCCCGCCGCAGGAATCCGTGTCGCGCCCAGAATCATCGGCCAAACAGGCATGATAAGCCCGGTGAACATCGTTGTTCGAAGCGCAGGAAAAGACACCGGCGATTTCGGACACATGTATATCGACGGCGAAGACGCGAGCCTGAATCAACGAGGTTACAACCTGGTCGCCATTGATCCCGACAGCGGCGAACTGCTTACAACAACCAATTTTGACACCCACGATCCTCGCCAGGCGCCCATGGCTAGCACAGCGATGGCCGCCTGGATTCGCGCACTTCCACAGGGGACCATTGTCGCGGGCGCGGTGCGCGATGCCGCCGCTCTTAACCTGAATGAGGATGCTATTTCCGCCCTACAAACTCTTGGGGTAAGCGAAGATATTCGTGGCAATTTGCGTCGAGCCCATGGATTTGTAGGGGTGAAAGGCGCTCCGCCGGGAACGGCCGCGAGCACGACCTCGGACCTCTGGCCTGTGACCATCGTCATTGGTGATGGCATCACAGCGCTTAGGCCTGCCTTCGCGCTGCTTCGTCTGGAATGGCGCATCAACAACTCGCCCTAGCGCGCCCATCCCCTCAACAACAATCAACCCACCATCAGACCTTGTCAGCGGAAGCCTCCTAAGCGGACGACGCTTCCCCAGTCCAATGGTGGGTTGGTGCAGCAAACCTGTCACCGACGGGGCGATTAGTCGGTCAAAGCCCGTTTTAGAATCTTGCCGGTGGCCGTCATGGGCAACGTGGTTCGGAATTCAATCAAGCGGGGATATTTGTAAGCCGCCAACCCTTGCTTGGCGAATTCAATCATTTCCTCTTCCGTGGCGGTCTCGCCCTCCTTGAGCACAATATACGCTTTCACTTCTTCACCCAAGGTGGGATGAGGCACACCTTTTACTGCGACCAAAGAGACCTTGGGATGGGTCATCAGATATTCTTCGATTTCCCTGGGGTACACATTATAGCCGCCACGAAGGATCATCTCCTTCTTCCTGTCCACGATATAAAAATACCCTTCGTGGTCCATCCGTCCCAGATCGCCGGTATGGAACCAATCGCCGCGCATCACCTCCGCGGTCGCGTCAGGACGCTTATAATATCCCTTCATGACGTTATGTCCACGAATCACAATCTCGCCAACCTCGCTGAACGTTCCGGGTTCCGTGGGTTTGGGAATAAATTCATCATTGTCATCCACCAATCCCATTTGCACGCCCCAAATGGGCACGCCAATGGAACCGGGCTTGCGCTCTTTCCACTTCACATTAAAACTGGCGACTGGCGAGGTCTCACTGAGCCCGTACCCTTCTAAAATGGGAACCTTGAATCGTTCTTCAAAATTTCTAAGAAGCTCCACAGGAAGCGCAGCGCCCCCAGAGACGGCGGTGTGAAGATTCCGAACGATCTTTTCCATGTCGAATTCGGTTTCGGCGTGCGGATAGCTATATAATGCCCAATACATGGTGGGGACGCCGGCGAAAATGGTGACGTTATCCCGCTCCATGATGCGAAACGCGTCGTCGGGTTTAAACCTGGGCAAAAGGGTGATGGTCCCTCCCGAATAGAAGGACATATTCATGACCACGGTCTGTCCAAAGGAATGGAAGAGCGGCAAGGTCGCCAGTGCGACATCGCCAGGCTTGCCATCCACCAATCGCTGTGTGCCAATAGCGTTCATCACCATGTTGCTATGGGTCAACTCGGCGCCCTTCGGCGTGCCTGTGGTGCCAGAGGTGTAAAGGATGACAGCTGTCTCGTCGGGCATGGTTTGTACAGTGTCGAAGATGGGCGATCCTCCCATTCCCAAAAACTGGTTAAAATCAAACACAGATTCACCATCACCAGGATAGGGCTGCGAGGGATCGGCGCTGGCCATCACTAAATGCTTGCAGGAATCCACCTGATTGAAGCCCTCGACCGCAGCCTCTGCGAACATTGAAAATCCCACCAACGCCACTGCGTCACTATCTTCAATATGATAGGCCACCTCTCGAGCGGTAAAGAGGACATTGAATGGCACAACAGTCGCCCCGGTTTTGAGGATGCCATAATATGCGA
>WFTO01000160.1 GCA_015485435.1 Anaerolineae bacterium
ATAAGAGACAGGAAGTGGATAAGCTGGGCAGGGATTTCCGCGGTGATCCGGCGAGCGCCTTGCTCGAGGTGTTGGACCCCGAGCAAAACAGCGAATTCCGAGATCATTATCTGGATGTCCCCTTCGATCTCTCGGAAGTGTTCTTCATTACCACCGCCAACTGGCTCGATCCCATTCCCGGGCCTTTGCGCGATCGCATGGAGATTATTGAACTTTCCAGTTATACGGAGCGAGACAAAGTCGCCATTGCCAAAGGATATCTTATCCCCAGACAGATCCGAGAAAACAGCTTGCGCCCACAAGAGATCAGCTTTGAGGATGACGCCATTTTTGCAATCATTCGCGACTATACGCGAGAAGCGGGTGTGCGCACGCTGGAACGACGGATCGGCGCCATTGCCCGGAAAGTCGCTACTCGCGTTGCCGCCGGCAACACTGAGTCGGTCCACATTACCGCGGCAAATTTACAAGAATGGCTTGGACGCCCCAAATATTTTGATGAAGCCCACGAATGGATCAAGGCGCCTGGGTTGGCCACAGGATTGGCCTGGACGCCCTTCGGCGGCCAGGTGCTTTACATCGAGGCGACGGCTATGCCCGGAAAGGGCAGACTGACGTTGACCGGGCACCTGGGCAATGTGATGAAGGAGTCGGCGATGACTGCGCTAAGCTATGTGCGCAGCGCCGCGAATCGATACGATATCCCGGGTGAATGGTTTTATCAGCATGATATTCACGTGCACGTTCCTGCCGGCGCGCAGCCGAAGGATGGCCCATCTGCAGGGATCGCCATCGCCACAGCATTGCTCTCCCTGGTCACTGGGCGCTGTGTCCGCGAAGGCGTGGCTATGACCGGGGAGATTACTTTACGTGGGCGAGTGACCCGCATCGGTGGCGTGCGCGAGAAAGTCTTGGCCGCCCATCGACAGGGGCTCACCGAGGTGATCCTTCCCGAACATAACGAAGCAGACCTGGAGGACGTTCCAGAGGAGGTGCGGAATGCTCTCGCCTTCCATTTTGTGCGGACCGTGCAAGAGGTGTGGGACGTGGCGCTCTGTAAGGAGGTGATTCAGCCCCCTCCTCCTGGGTTGGAGGAGAAAAACGTCACCCCTTCGATACTCGATGATGTCGAGATAGCCGAACCAATGATGGATGAAGATAGCGTTTAACAAGGCAACCTGATCTCATTGGCTGGCATCGGGCTGGGGCGCGTTGGGTGATTCACGCAGGCCCGAAAAAGCTTTGCCCCGATGCCAGTCAGATTTTGAAAACAGGCTTGCGCCCGAGGAAATTTTTTGGCAAGGAAAGCCCCATCTGGTATAATGTGACCATCAAGGGCGGTTAGCTCAGTTGGCTAGAGCGCCACGTTGACATCGTGGAGGTCACAAGTTCAAGTCTTGTACCGCCCACTTCGACTCCCCGCAATCTGCGGGGATTTTTTATTGACATCCGATTTACCCGTGGTTATAATGGTCACATACAAGCGAATCCTAAAAAGCGTCGACCGAGACGAGTAGCAGGTTGTCTGGGCGTCAGAGAGTGAGGGCCTAGGCTGGAAGCCCTCATCGCACCGGATCTGTGAAAACCCCTCGGGAGCGGAGAAGGGAACGCTTAGGGCAAGTAACTTCTCCCGGTTGGATGCCGTTATCCATCCCATAAGTGGACCGATCTCGGTCAACGAGGGTGGAACCGCGCGACTCCGCGTCCCTTGGGACGACGGAGTTTTTTGTTTTCACCCCTGATGTGTTTTTGAACGGTCACCATCTGCGCCGACTCGGCGCCTATTGAGGATTTTCCTCAAATTTATCTTTTACGGAGGCATTATAAGACGTATGGGCTCACCCAAAAAACAACAAGACAATAAAACCCAAGACGAACTCTATAAGATACGGCACTCCGCTGCTCACATCATGGCGCAGGCTGTGCTGGAACGTTTTCCAGAGGCCAAATTGGCCATTGGACCGCCTATCAAGGACGGATTTTATTATGATTTCGATTTGGGCCGAGACGAAGAGGGCAATCTCAAGACGTTTTCGCCCGAGGATTTGGAGGCCATCGAGAAGCGGATGCGCCAGATCATCGCAGCCAAGTATCCCTTCGAAAAGCGTGTGGTGACCGCGGAGGAGGCGCGCGCACTTTTCAAAGATCAGCCCTACAAACTGGAGCTGATTGATGGTTTGGAGCAAGGCGGCGTGGATGAGAATGGCGAACCGATCGAGGGACCCGTTGAGATTTCCACCTATCGGCACGATGGTTTTGAAGACCTCTGTCGCGGGCCGCATGTCGAGCATACCGGCCAGATACCCCCCGACGCCTTCAAATTGCTGCATGTGGCCGGCGCGTATTGGCGGGGAGATGAGAACCGCCCCATGCTTCAGCGCATCTATGGCACAGCCTGGAAGAACAAGAAGCAGCTCAAAGCCTATTTGAATCGCCTGGAGGAAGCCAAAAAAAGGGACCATCGCAAGCTGGGCAAGGATCTCGACCTGTTTAGCACAAATCACGAAATGGTGGGCGGCGGCCTTATCCTCTGGCATCCCAAGGGCGGGCTGATCCGCTATCTTATGGAGGAGCATTCGAAGCGGATGCATCTGGAGGGGGGATATGAGTTTGTGTTTACACCCCATATCGGACGTTCGGTTCTGTGGGAGGTGAGCGGGCACCTGGACTTTTATAAGGAAAGCATGTACGCCCCCATCGAGATCGATAACCAGGAATATTACCTGAAGCCGATGAACTGTCCCTTCCATGTGCAAATTTATAAGAGCCGCGTGCGTTCTTATCGGGATCTGCCCATTCGCATGGCGGAATGGGGGACAGTGTATCGCTATGAACGCTCAGGGACGTTGCATGGCTTGACCCGCGTGCGCGGGTTCACCCAGGATGACGCCCATCTCTTCTGCGCGCCTGATCAAATGCCCACCGAGATCGACAAGGTGCTGCATTTTAGCATCGATCTGTTGAAGGATTTCGGTTTCGAAAACTTCAATCTCTACCTCAGCACTCGTCCCGAGAAGCGCGTTGGCGAGGAGGAAAAGTGGGATGCCGCCGAGGACGCCTTGCTGGAAGCCTTGAAACGAAGCGGACATCCTTATGACATCAATGAAGGGGATGGCGCGTTCTATGGTCCCAAGATCGATATCTATGTGACCGACGCGTTGGAGCGTCCCTGGCAGTTGAGTACGATTCAGTTTGATTTCAACCTGCCCGAACGTTTCGATCTCACCTACATTGGCCCAGATGGCCAACAGCATCGCCCGTACATGATCCATCGGGCGTTGATGGGCAGCATGGAGCGTTTCTTTGGCGTGCTTATCGAGCATTTTGGCGGCAATTTCCCCGTGTGGCTTGCCCCGGTCCAGGTGAAGATCATTCCCATCACCGACCATCAAAATGAGTATGCCTATGCCATCGCTCGGAAACTCAAGGATGTGGGGTTACGCGTGGAGGTGGATGACTCCGATAGTCGGATGAACGCCAAGATCCGCAACGCCCAGCTGGAAAAGATACCCTACATGCTTGTGCTTGGCGCAAAAGAGGAGGATGCGGCCCAGGTAAATGTGCGTCTACGCAATGGCAAGCGTTTGGGCGCCATGCCTTTAGAGGAGTTTGTGGACCTGGCGCAAGAGGCTATCGCTCAGAAGATCGCGATCTAGAATAGCGCCCATAAAAAAGTATTCAGTATTCAGCAAGTTGGCCGTTCATGGAAACAGACGGCTTTCTGCTGAATACTGAATACTGGCTTTTCTATATTGTGGAGGGATAAAATCAAGCTGGTGCAGGGGCCGGGGGCGTAGAAGGCCCGGGTGCTGATTCATGTCCGGTAGTGGAGATCAATTCAGGCTCTTTGGGCGCCTGGGCCGGGGGCTCGCTGGCCGGCGGTTCGGGGAGCGTCCCCGTTTCGAAAAGGGTTTCAAATTCGTCCCGCGTCAGGGTTTCCTGGGCCAACAGGGTCTGCGCCACCAATTCCAGTTTATCTCGGTAGGTGGTTAAGGTCTCGTAGCACAATTGATAACTTTCCTGAACAATGCGACGGACTTCGGCATCGATTTCAGCAGCGATTTTTTCGCTATAATCGCGCTGTTCGTGAATTTCACGGCCAAGGAAGACCAGCTCATTCCGTTTTCCAAAGACCATGGGGCCCAGTTTCTCGCTCATGCCAAACCTGGTCACCATGGCCCGAGCGATTTTGGTGACGTGTTGCAGGTCTGAGGCCGCCCCACTGGAGATGTCGTTGAACACAATTTCCTCAGCGATGCGTCCGCCTAACGCTACGGCGATCCGTCTCTGCAGCTCTTCAGCGTCCTGGAGGGTCTTCTCTTCATCAGGCACCTGCCACGAATAGCCACCCGCCTGACCTCTGGGGATGATGGTGACCTTTTGGATGGGATTTTCTGGCTCCAGCACTTTGGCCGCAACCGCGTGACCAGCTTCATGATAGGCGGTGAGTTTACGCTGTTCTTCTCCCAAGACGCGGCTTCGCCGTTCCGGACCGCCGAGTGCAACGCGCTCGATGGCTTCCTCGAATTCGCTCATGGTGATCTTTTTCTTGCCTCGCCGCGCTGCGAGGATCGCTGCCTCGTTGACCATGTTTTCCAGGTCCGCGCCCACAAATCCGGGCGTGGCCCGGGCAAGCACATCCAAGTCTACGTCCGATGCCAGGGGCTTGCCCCGCACATGAATGCCAAGAATGGCGCGGCGGCCACGCACGTCTGGCCTGTCGAGCACGACGCGACGGTCGAAGCGACCGGGACGCAGCAGGGCCGGGTCGAGGATGTCGGGCCGGTTGGTCGCAGCGATGACGATCACATTGGTGTCGGTGTCGAAACCATCCATCTCTACCAGGATCTGGTTCAGGGTCTGTTCCCGTTCGTCATGGCTGCCGCCCAGTCCCGCGCCGCGGTGACGCCCCACCGCGTCGATCTCATCGATGAAGATGATACAAGGGCTATTGCGCTTGGCCTGCTCGAAGAGGTCGCGCACGCGGCTGGCGCCCACGCCTACGAACATCTCCACGAATTCCGAACCGGAAATGGAGAAGAAGGGGACGCCGGCCTCGCCGGCGACTGCCTTGGCCATGAGGGTTTTGCCCGTGCCCGGTGGGCCGACCATGAGCACGCCCTTGGGAATGCGTGCGCCCAGCGCTGCGAATTTTTCCGGCTCGCGCAGGAACTCGACCACCTCTTTCAGCTCCTCTTTGGCTTCCTCTGCGCCCGCCACATCGTCAAACGTGATGGTGGGCTTGTCACCGGTCATCATTTTGGCCTTGCTCTTCCCAAAGCTCATGGCCTGGCTGTTCGAGCCTTGCGCCTGGCGCATCAGGAAGAAGAAGAGTGCGCCAACGAGCAGCAAAGGCAAAATGGTCCCCAGCAGCGTCAGCCAATTCCCCATCTGGCTGGGGGGAGCGACATTGACTTGAACCGTGCGCAGCGCCTCGGTGGAAACCCCCATAGCTTTCAAGGTCTCAAGCAGGCTGGCCCCTTCATCTTTATAAGAATGATAGACGTCACCGTTCTCCATGGTGACGGTCAGGTTATTATCGCGGATTACGATGGATTTAACTTCGCCTGCGTTGATCTTCGTTGCCAAGGTGGAGATATCCATTTCCTTTGGACCGCTGTCGGTCATGGGGTTTACCCCAAGGAATAGCGCAATTGCGGCAACGATAATCAACAAGTAGACAAAGGCGTTTCTCGTCCAGTTTGGTTTCAAGGAAATCCTCCATTAACCCATCCCAATGGGGGATGAGAATCATGTGCCTTCTGTTAAGTATGCAAGGGCATTATAGCAGAAAATCCCCCAAAAGGCCATGATGAAACCATGAAAGCGAGATGAGAAAGGGGCGACCTCCAATCTTGTCGAGCGTCCATGGACCGTGTATAATCTTTGTTTACTGTTGCGCGTGATTTTTTCGCGCCATCCCCACAAAACAAAAAGGTCCCCAGTGGAAAAGAAAGAAAAGCTCCGTTGCAGTGTTTGCATCACTGCTTATAACGAAGAAGCAAACATCGGCAGATTGCTGGATGCGATGATCAATCAACACCTGCATGAGGTGGAGATCACAGAGATCGTCGTGGTTGCCAGCGCCTGCACCGATAATACGGTGCCCATCGTCAAGGAGTACATGGAGCAAGACCCGCGTATTAAGCTCATCGAGCAGGAACGACGATTGGGCAAAACCGCGGCGATTAATGAATTCCTTAAGGTGGCCAAAGAAGATATCTGCGTGCTGGAAAGTGGGGACACCCTCCCACACGAGGCGGCAGTGGAACATCTGGTGCGGATGTTCCGAGATCCGAAGGTGGGGATGACCGGCGCGCACAAAGTACCTGTCAATACGCCCGATCATCTGGTGTCCCTGTTCACATACTTGCGCCTGCAATTAGAGCACGAATTGAGCATGGATATCCCCAGACTTGGGGAGATGATCGCGTTTCGTAAAGTTTTTGATCAGATTCCGCCCGATGTGGCGATGGACGAAGCGTTTGTGGAAGCGATTATGGTGAAGCGCGGTATGGAGGTGCGTTACGCTCCCGATGCTGTCGTCTACAACACCGGTCCTACTACCATCGGCGATTTTGTGCGTCAACGCCGCCGCAATCATGCCGGACACCTGTATTTGCAGCACAAATATGGGTATCGGGTCAGTAGCTTGCGAAAGCGAAAAGTGGCCTTGATTGCGGCGAAACAGGTGGCGCGAGCCATCTGGGGCGTGGTGCAGCTTGTCTATGTATTGGGTTTGCTAGCGGTGCTTGAGGGGTGGGCGCGTTTCTTGGGCTGGTATGACTATGCTATCAAGAAAGAGCGCCATGTCGTCTGGGATATGGCGTGGAGCCAGAAGACTGACGTCGCTTCGGAGAAGGAGCGCTCTCGAGAGATGGCCGCGGATGCGGACCTCATCGATCCAGTGGCTTCGGTGACCGTAGCCAGTCATAAAACCCAGGGTTGAACCGGAAAAGTTCACCCCTCATTGGCATAAATTGCGATCGAAGATGCTTTGTTTCATAGTTCGACGGCGACCAGGCGCAGTTCAATGCAGACCCATGTCTGAGCAAAGACTGGCGACCGTTGCCGGTAACGATCCCAACAAGTTCAGGAGTTGTCCGTGAAAGGGGCTTATCGTAGTGCGCTTATCCGCGGGGGCATCAGCATTGCGCTGATACTTTTCGTGCTCTGGCGTTTTCAGGATCGCTTGACGTTGGTGGGCGAAAAGCTGACCTCCGCCAATATATGGTGGGTGCTGGTTGGCGTGCTTCTATTTTGGACGGCCATGATCATCAACGCCTTCAAATGGTGGACCCTGTTGCGGGCGCAGAAAATCGCCGTGCCGTTTTTGGCCATGGCTAACTTCACCTTTGTGGGGTTCTTTTTCAACAATATTTTACCGGCCAATATCGGTGGTGACATCATGCGCGGTTATGGTCTGGCGCGTTATACGGAACGCAGTGCGGGCGCTGCCGCCTCGGTGATGTTGGACCGCCTGATTGGATTGTCCGCCTACATGAGCGTGGCTGCGATATCGGCCCTGGCCGTGGTTTTTCTGACGGACCGAACCGATCTTTGGCCTCTGGCGGCGGTGGCGGTGTTGGCCCTGCTGGCGTTAATGACCATCGCCATCTTTCTGATCAGTCGTCGCATCAGCAAGCTGGTGAGTCGGTTGCTGCATCGCGGCGTTTTGGAACGGGTCGCCCAGATCTGGGATGCGTTGGCTGCAGCATTCGAACTCTATCGTTTTCAATATCGCACCCTGGCTTTCGCTTATCTCATCGGATTAACCGGCATTGCCACCACCTCGATGGTCAACTATGTGCTTTCTTTGGCACTCGGCGGCGGCATTCCCCTGATCGATATGTTCCTCTTCACCCCACTCATTGCTCTCGTATTGATTATCCCGATTTCGATTGGCGGTATTGGTTTAAGTCAGGTGGCTTATCCCTTCTTTTATGGGTTGGTGGGGGTTTCAGGGGAGATGGCGTTGGCCCTGAGCCTGTTTGTTCAAGCTGTTCAGATTTTCTGTAGCCTCCCCGGCGGCGTCCTGTGGCTGTTGTGGAAACGGGACGTCAAGATGTGATCCAGTTGTTTGGCGCCATGAATGGTGCTATAATGCAATCTGATTTTTGAATTGGTTAAGGAAAAACTGTGTCCGACATCCCCGACTTTGAGCCAAAACAACCTTCACTGCCCTCCGTCAGCGTCCAGGATGAGATTCCCCAGCCGCCTTCGGTGGTGATCCGAGCGGATGGCGAAGTCACGTTGCCTCCGCAGAAAAAGGAGGAAAGCGGCAGCTTAATTTGGGAGACATTGCAGACCCTGGTGCTGGCTGGCCTGCTCATTGTCTTCTTCCGTGCTTTTGTCTTCCAGAATTTCATCGTGGAAGGCACAAGTATGTATCCTACCCTGATGCAGGGTGACAGACTCATTGTGAGCCGCATAAGCTATATTTTCGGCGAACCTGAGCGCGGCGACATCATTGTGTTTCAGTATCCCTTTGGCCCGGAACGGGATTTCGTGAAACGGATCATTGCGCTTCCTGGAGAAACCGTGGCCATTCAGAATGGGCAGGTCTTTATCAATGGCAAGCCCCTTCCCCCTGAGACATACGTTCAAAACAAAAGCATTGACAATTATGGCCCCTTGACTCTGGGCCAGGATGAGTATTTCGTCATGGGGGACAATCGCACCGGCTCCAGCGATTCTCGGAGCTGGGGGCCATTGCAGGAACATTTCATTATTGGCAAAGCCTGGCTGATCTATTATCCCTTTGAACGCTTCACGTTCATCCATCATCCTAATCTCGAGATCGTTCCGTGACCTACAACGAACAGGAAATCCGCGCCCTGGTGCGTCGTGTGCTGATGGACGTGCTGGGTGAGGAGCAGGCATCTGTTTCTCCGGGCCCAGATCGCATCGTGGCGATCGCCGCGGATCACGGTGGGTTTGAGCTCAAACAGCAACTCATTCCCTTTTTGCAGCAGTTGGGCTATCGTCCGATCGATCTGGGAACATCGAGCAAAGAGAGCGTGGATTATCCAGATTTTGCGTTTGCAGCAGCGAGTATGGTCATGCAAGGTCAGGCTGAGGCGGCTATCGTGATCGATGGTGCTGGCATTGGGTCTTGTATGGCTGCGAATAAGGTGCCTGGCGTGCGGGCCAGCATGTGCTATGATATGGCCACCGCTCGCAACGCCCGGGAACATAACCATGCCAACGTGCTCACCCTGGGCGCAGGCATGATCGACGCAGAGCAAGCAAAGCGGATTGTTCAAACCTGGCTGCAGACCCCTTGGGGGAGCGGGCGTCACGCCCGTCGTGTAGCCAAAATCACCGCCATAGAGAAACGTTTTAGCAAAACTCATTGTCAAGGAGCCTGATCGTGGGCCAAGCATACGACATCGACCAACTCACCACCCTTATTACCCGGGAAGTTGTGGCCCTGATCGCCCAACATCCCGACAGACAGATTTGCGTCCCCTGCGGACGCGTGTGCGATGGCCATTGCATCACCCATCATCCCGATATCGCCCGGAATCTAATCGCCGCTGGCGCTGGTCGGCTCAGTTCCAAACTGGGGGTGGGACATATTCCAACGGATATCGCTGGTTTTATTGATCATACGTTGCTTAAACCCGACGCCACAGAGGCCCAGATCCGGCAACTTTGCTCAGAGGCCATGGAATTTGGATTCGCTTCTGTGTGTGTCAACCCAACCTGGGTGCCCCTTGCCGCCCGATTATTGGCGGGCGCCAGACCGGTCGTCGCCACAGTGATTGGGTTTCCTCTGGGGGCGACACTGGCCGATGTCAAGG
>WFTO01000161.1 GCA_015485435.1 Anaerolineae bacterium
AAGAAAAAAGCAGGACGCACGTTTTGTCAACGTACGTCCTGCGTGAAGGAGACGAGGGTCATTTTTTCTTGCGCTTGACGCCAAACAGGAGGAGTAATACCGCAGCCATGACCGCGAAGAAAGAGATAAACACCGTGGCTGTGTATTGGTTCCCGCCGGAGCCATGTTTTTTCATATAATAGCGCTCTTCGAATTCCTCCTGGCTGATGGTTTGGTGTCGACGATGGGCGCTGATTTCAGGAGCTTCTTTCAGTGCGGTCCACAAGATGGCAAACGACTTAAGAAACGCCGATGTGCCCTCTAGGTGTAGTTCGGCTGCATCCGTGCCAACATCTGGGAAACCCTGATCGTCTGGGGTTAGGGTTTCCCAATTCCGGAAGAGACGCCCCCATTCACTTTCGAGAGCCAGCTTCATCTTCTTTTTGCCGATAAATGGATACCAGAATGTGTCGTGGTAAAGTACTGACGCCGCGTAGGCCCATGGGGCCAGCACCGTCTTTAATGACCATTCCACAGGCCCCTTGAGTGGACCCCAATAGATGAGATGCTGCATGCGTGATGCAAAGGTCATTTTCTTGAAGGGGCCGGTAAAATGCCAGTTCTTTCGCGCCTCTTCCACGTCCCCAACGAGCTCGATCTTGTCTGGATCGCCACATCCCAGTCCTAGCTCGTGCGCAAGACGAATGTATTTAATTTCTAGAGGGTTGATTCCTAACATCATCTTGGCGGCGATCGCATCTATCGCGACTTGGTCTGCGCTGGCGAGAATGACATTCTTGACATATGGAATCATCGCCCGCGGCCCCGGACCATCTCCAGCAAACGTGCCATCCATAACTGCAAAAACGCCGGCATGGATATGTTGCTGAATCATGAGCAGGTCTACGAGCGTTTCGTGGATGACAGGATGCGTCCAGTGGCGGCGTTCATTCAATAATCCCCCGAAGGCGTTCTTCATGGCTCCCGTGGTGGTTGTGAAAACATGGGTCTTTACGGTGGGCAAATGAATGATGTTTTCGCCAATAAAACTTTTAGGAATATAAAAGCCGTCGGGGTAAACATCATTCAAAACCAGAAAGCGTTCTGTCAGGTCCCCCACTGCATCGCGAATATGGATCCATTCGATGCCTTCTTCATAGAGATGAACATTGCGAAGGCCGTAAGCTTCAACGACATTTATCTGTTTGTTTTCTCGCTCGCCCAATTTGGCGTCAATGACCACCGTTCGGTTATGCGACGCGTGGATGCGTTCTTTATCGTAGCCATCTTTGAGCAACGCCCGAATAACGCCTTCCAATTGCCAGGGGGTCGTGGAGCTTCCCGGATAAAAGTAATGCCAGGAAATATTGATCTTCAGGGCCGTTTCGGCATCTTTAGGCAGAACCTCTTGATATTCTGCCAAATTCATCAGCCGATGGTAGTCTGCGATGATGGTGCGAGGCGAGGTGCGCAGGATAGCGACTTTGCCTTTAGATTGCGACATATGGTTCATTAACTCCTGTATGAAGGGTTCTGGTTGTTGGGATAGTGAAAAAAGAAAGGTTCGTCAGCTACGGAGTGATAGACACCGGCATCTCGATAGGGACGATTTGCCACCAGGAATTCCCTGGTTTTAAGGGTAGGGGGCTTCCGTCTTGAAAGGTGATGGTGAATGGCTCACCTCGTCCAGGCCGGCTCCACTTCCCCTCATAGACATTGCCGTCACGGAGGACTTGGGCGCGCCCTTCAATCCAAAGTTGTATTTCGATGGAGCAATTGGTGCAATCAGCCCCCATGGGTTCTGTCCCGTACTCAAGAATGGGGGTTTTGACGTGTTTTGCATAGAGCACAACGATGTTATCGGCCGTTAATTGCGCCCCTGTTCCCTTATCGATGTGAGGTTGTCCGTTAAGCCAACGCAGCCACTTCCCGCTGGCGGGGTCATAGGTCCAGCGGATAGGGAAGGTAGGGTAGGGGATATCTATCGTGTTGGCTGGAGCGCCATTTTGGGGCGGATCTGTGGCGAACACCCAACCGCCTGGCGGATTTGGCGGGGTGTTCCACCCTTTTTTCGTAATATAATCCCACATGACCGCGGTATCGGCGAAGAGGTTATCGGGCACCTTGATGT